>DATIWS010000001.1:0-4752 GCA_035519275.1 Acidocella sp.
CCATGCCAACGCATTGGCCACGGCCGCCAGTGCGGCCAATACCCTGGCCACCGCCGCCGAGCCCGTGTTGGCCACGCTGCCCGCTGACACCGCGACCAAGGCCAAGGCTGGTCTTAGCCTGCTGCAGACCATTCTGGCTGACCTGAAGGCGATTTTCGGTTAGCGACGAGGCTGGTCCGGCTCACGCCGGGCCAGTTGACGCCCCCAAGTTAAGGTGACGGATGTGACGAGCGATGATCTCTCTGGCCTGGGTGAGTTCCGGGCGAGGCTGCGGGCCGCCAGCGGCAAATCCGGGCAGGGAATGACGATCCAGGGTTTCGCGGTGGCCATTGGGGCGCTGGGGATTGCGGGTTTCGCGCCGGTTCTGTCCCGGCGCATGCCCCGGCCGGCGCGGCGCGAGGCGGCGGCGGGGGGAGGGTTGCCGCTTTCTCCAAGCCCGGCGCGGGAGGTGGTGCCGACCGAGACGGGAAAACGTGTCCCTGGCTTGCTGGTGCCGCAGAAGGGCTTCCGTGAGGTGTTGGCGGCGGCGCGGCAGGAGGCGGCGCAAGCCAGTGCCCGGCGGGCGAGCGAACGTGTGGCGGCTTATCTGCCGCCAGGGAGCGGGGATGCGCCGTGCCGCGCCTTCGCGCCGGTGCTGCGTTATGAGCAGGTGGGCGCGCCGGGTATGCCGCGCGGCGGGGAGGCCATGGGAGCGGCGGTGTTCGCGCTCCCGGCATCTCGCGTGCCGAAGGCAATGCCGGGGTGGCGGGGGCGAGGCGCGGTTCCTCTTGCTGCGGCTAATATGGCAGGGCGCGGTGCTGGGCCAGACGCTGCAGCAAGCGAACCGCCCGCTCCGGTTATGGCCCGGCCCGCCGCCGGGGTTGCGGGGGAGGATTTGGCACAGGCGTTGCGGGCGTATTTCTTTCGCCAGTCGCGCCTGCCGCCGGCGGGCGGCACCGGGTTCGACCCGCGCCTCACCCCTGCCTGGGCGGGGGTTAAAATTCCGGGCTAGTGGAGAGGCTCTTGATCAGGGCCTCGGCGTCCTCGCGGTCCAGCGCCAGAGCGCGGCGGGCGGTGCTTTGGGCGAAGCCGCCGCGGGCCATGGCCGCGAGGATCTTCTGCTCCGGTGCGTCACCGAACGGTCCGGCGCGGCGGCGGCGCAAATAGGCGCAGGCGGCGGCCAGCTCGCGCTCCGGGTCGTCGGGCAGGGTAGGGGCCTTCACGCCCTTGGCTGCCAGATGCGCCAGTGTGGCGCGGCGGGACTTGCCTTCCCGTGTTAAGCGCTTGGCGCGCGAGGCGGCGAAGGCCGCGTCGTTCAGCGCGCCCAGCTCTTTGAGCTTGGCCAGCACGCCGGGGATTTCCGCCTTGGCGCGGCGCATGGCGTGGGCGGTCTCCTCCGGTTCGGCGTCTTCCTGCGCGCGGCCCCAGCGCTCCACCCGGCGCGTCAGCGCGCGGGCGAGACTGGCCTCGGTGGCGGCGTAGCGCGCCATGTGGGTCAGTGCCGCCTCATACAGTAAAGCCGCGTCAGGTGGTTTGCCTGCCATGCGCGGAATCTGCCTGCATCTGAGTCTCTTGTCACGCGGCAGAACTGGCCTTATACGGCCCGCTTCACCGTAAAACGTGATGCGCGCGTGTCCGGGCCATTAGGCATGCCTGGCCGCCGCCCCGATATCCGGGACCCTCGTGCAAACGGGGTTGTAGCGACAGGAGACCAAAATGCCGAAGCTTAAGACCAAGTCAGCGGTCAAGAAGCGCTTCAAGATCACCGCCACGGGCAAGGTTCTCGCCGGCCCGGGCAAGAAGCGCCATAACCTTTATGCCCGCAGCCAGAAGGCCAAGCGCCAGAACCGCGGCAGCCAAGTCCTCACCCATGCTGACGGCCTGACCGTGAAGCAGTGGGCCCCGTACGGTCTGGAATAAGGGAAGAGGATAGAAAATGGCACGTGTGAAACGCGGCGTTACCACCCACGCCCGCCACAAGAAGGTTCTGGAACTGTCGAAGGGCTACGTTGGCCGTTCGTCGACCAATTATCGCATCGCGATGGAGCGCCTGGAAAAGGCCCTGCGCTATGCCTACCGCGACCGCCGGGTGAAGAAGCGCGAGTTCCGCTCGCTCTGGATCCAGCGTATCAACGCTGCGGTGCGCGAACATGGCCTCACCTACAGCCAGTTCATCTTCGGCCTGAAGCAGGCCGGGCTGGAGCTGGACCGCAAGGTGCTTTCGGCCATTGCTTATGACGATCCCGCGTCCTTCGCGGAGATCGTGCAGGCGGTGAAGGGCGTTTCCGCCGCCGCCGCGGAATAATTTTCCGTAAACTTCACTTGTCTCATGTCCGGGCGGGGAGCATCTTCCCACCGGACATGAAGACTTTTGCCCCCATGCCAGACAATCTGGCGGATCAGGCCTCTTTCCTTACCCCGCACGAGCAGGAACAGCTTTGGCGCGCTGCCGTCATCATGGCGGATTCGCGCGGCGTTCTGCTGCGGCTTGCCGGCGTGTTCGGCCGCCGTATCGAGGCGCTGCGCGTGGCCATGGCGCAGACCGGCGAGCGCCTGGGCGGCGCGGCGTGGACAAACCTTGTCCAGCGCGTGCAGGAGGCGGTGGAAGACACGCTCTGGTCCAGCTACCGCTACGCCACGTTCGGGCTGGAGGCCGTGCCGCATCTGGCCCGGCCCAAGGCCCCCCGCAGCAACCCGTTCCATCGCCTTGCCACCACGGCAAGCGGCGCCGCTTCTGGCTTTGTCGGCCTGCCGGGTGTGCTGTTCGATATTCCCTTCACCACCACCACCATTCTACGCTCCATCGCTGAGGTCGCGCGGGATTCCGGCGAGGATCTGGCCGACGAGGACACGCGCCGCGCCTGCTTGCAGGTGCTCGCCTTCGGCGGGCCCGGCGCTGCGGATGACGATGCGGAAACCGGCTATTGGGCCACGCGCCTGGGCGTAAACCACCTGACCGTGAACCTGTTGATCAGCAACGCGGCCGGCCAGCTCGGGATCACCCTGTCGGAGAAGTTCCTTGCCCAGGCGGTGCCTGTCGCGGGAGCGCTGGCGGGCGCTGCGCTCAACTACGCCTTCACTGAATACTACCAGAACATGGCGCGGGTGCATTTCTGCCTGCGCGCGCTGGAGCGCCGTACGGACAATCAGGCGGCGGTGCGGCGTTGTTTTCAGGACATGGTGAAGCTGGCGCGGGAGCGGCGGCGGGTGAGCCGCCGGCCGTGGAAAGAGGCGCCGGCGAAATACCTGCCGCGCGAAGCCCAGTAAGGGCCGCGCGGCGGCGTAATTCGGATTATTTGAAGGAAATCAGCTCGACGTCGAACATCAGGGTCGCGCCGGGCGGGATCACGCTGCCCGCGCCGCGCTGGCCATAGCCGTGCTCGGGCGGCAGGATCAGGGTGCGCTGGCCGCCGGCCTGCATGGTGGATACGCCGATATCCCAGCCGGAGATCACCTGGCCCACGCCCAGCTTGAAGGTGAAGGGCTGCCCGCGGTCGCGCGAGGAGTCGAACTTCTTGCCCTTGGCGCCGTTTTCATACAGCCAGCCGGTATAGTGCACAGTCACCATCTGGCCCTTTTTCGGCGTCTCGCCGGTGCCGGCCACATGGTCCTGGTACTGCACGCCGGATGGCATGGTGACGATCTCGCTCTCGGCCATTGTCTCTACCCTTTACGCATATTGAAAACCGGGGAAGCCGCGCGGCTTCCCCGGCGCGTTATACTTAGTTCTGGGCCTGGTGGAAGCCAGCGGCGTCGGCATCGGCCTTGCAGACATAGGCGCCGTGCTTGGTCTTGCCGAACTCCTTGGAGGAGCTCAGGTGGTAGCTCTTACCCTTGGAGAGGGTGCTCCACACCACGGTGTCGCTCGGGCAGTGCGCGGTGGCGTCAGCCTGGGTCTTGAACTCGTTGGTCTTTGGCAGCGGGGTGACGGACTTCACGGCCGAGGTGGCGATGTTGGTCGCGCTGGTGGCTGCGGAGTTGACCTTGTTGGTCACGGCCGAGGTCGCGGAATTGGCCGCATTGGTCGCGGCCGAGGTGGCGGCGTTGGCAGCGTTGTTGGCGCTGTCAGTGGCGGCAGAGGTCGCAGCCGAGGCAGCGGCGGCCGGTGCATTGATGACGGGAGCCATGCCGGGCATCGCGGCCATGGCGCCGCCGGTGCTGGTCTGCGCGAAGGCAACCGGGGCGAAGCCCAAGGCGCACGCGAAGGTGAGCGCCGGCAGATGCCGGGTGAAAACCGTGAACTTCATTTTCATCTCTCCTGCAAACTGCGCCGCTCATTGTGTCGGGCGTGCGCAGCGTCGATACGGGGAGGCCACCTGCCCATATTGTGGCACAGGGACCGAATCCGCCCTATGCTCAATTCGTCCGCGCCGCAAGCGGGGGGTGGCCGTCTCGTGATTTGCGCGCCGAACGCGGCGGGTCTAGAACGCCGCCGTCCACAACTTCATTGAGACGCAACAAAATGAGCTTGATCGCCGACCGGCTGAACCGCATCAGCCCCAGCCAGACCATCGCCATTTCCTCCAAGGCGCGGGCGCTGAAAGCCCAGGGGCGCGACATTATCAGCCTCTCCGCCGGCGAGCCGGATTTCGACACGCCCGCGCATATCAAGCAGGCCGCGATTGACGCGATCAATGCCGGTGACACCAAGTACACCGACGTCGCCGGCACCCCGGCGCTGCGCAAGGCCGTGGCTGCCAAATTCCTGCGTGACTCCGGCATCGACTACAAGCCGGAGGAGGTCATTGTTTCCACCGGCGGCAAGCAGGTGAT
>DATIWS010000002.1:0-4781 GCA_035519275.1 Acidocella sp.
CGTCACAATGCCGACGCGGTACTCGGCAGCTTCCCCAGCCCTTCTGATCTGCGGTGGTGTGCCCGTGCCATCGAACGTCTCCAGCCCCTGGCTGTGCTGATCGACACGGTATTCCGCGCCCCCCTGCTGGCCGAGCCGGAACTGGCCGGGGTGAACAGCATCGTCATCACCCACGATGTATTTTACCGCCGCGCCCAGGCGCTCTCCGCCGCCGGCTACAACGTGCTGCCGGAGAATTTTTCCCGCACCCGGGAAGCAGTCCTGCTCGGTCGTGCCAGATCCATCGCCGCCATCCAGCCCGAGGAGGCTGAGATGCTGCGCGCCATGTGCCCGGCGCGCGATATTTTCACCGCCCCCATGCCCGCCCTGCCCTGGCCGCGCCCGCCCGAAGTGGAGCGCATCCCCGGCCGGCTGATCTTCGTCGGCAGCGACTCCTTGCCGAACCTGGACGGGCTGCGCTGGTTCTTTTCCGAGATCTGGCCGCCACTGCTCTCCGAGGGACTGACGCTCGACCTGGTGGGCGATTGCGGCCCGGCGCTCGCCCGTCTGCCCCGCGGCGTGAAGGTGTTGGGGCGCGTGCCCTCACTCGCGCCGCTGCTGCACCGGGCATCGCTAGCCATCTCGCCGCTGCGCACCGGTTCCGGGCTCAAGATCAAGCTGCTCGACTACGCCCGGCACGGGCTCTACACCATCGCCACGCCGCCAAGTCTGAAAGGCTTTTACCTGGACGCCGACTCCCCCTTCATCATGGCCGGCAGCGCCTACATGTTCGTACAGGCGGTGCTGCGCCACATCGCCACGCCGCCGCAGCCGGGCGCGGCGCTCGCCTATGTCACAACGCATTACGGCGTGAAGGCCAGCTTCGCCGGGCTGAGAACGGCCCTTACCCCAGGCCCGGCCTCGGAAACGCAGGAGAATTTGCGCTCGCTCAAGCTGTAACGCGCGCATGACACAAAACCGTCATGCAATATTAACCGCGCCGCAACAGATTTCTTCCATTACATCCCGTAACAGCCCTCCCTGAAATTAACTAACATTTTAGTTAGTTAACATTTACAAAGACGAACAGAAAGAGGCTATTACGTGAAACGAGATTACATCTTCCGCAGCAAACTGCGGAACCGTACGCCTTCGCGCGCCCTGGTGCTCGGCCTGGCCGCCAGCATCGTTGTTGCGCCGGCTGCCGTGGCGCAAAGCGTGCCTGACACTTCGGCACATGCCTCGATCAATCTCGACCTCTGCTCCATGCTCGCCACCGGCATCGCGGCGAACGAGGCGCCGGGGTAACCCGGTGTTTCTTCATGGCCAGAGGCCAGCCTCTTATCGGCTCATCCGGCGAAATTTTGCCTAAATATTTAAAAAATCCTTTTCCATTCCGTTAACCATCCCAACCCAGTGTCAGGTGCATGACGATCCAGGCATGCCATGACCGAGCTTAACTTCCCCACCCCTGAAAACCCGGTTTCACAACAATCCGCGCGCGAACTGCGCCAGCGCACCGCCAGGCGCGAGGTCACCGAACGCCGGCGCATGACCCAGCGCCTGCGCCAAGCCCTGGCGACGAATGGCTTCACCCTGCATTACCAGCCGATCGTCACCCTGAGCAGCGGCTTTGCCCGTGGGGCGGAAACCCTTGTCCGGCTGCGCCATTCCCGCCGTGGCTTCATTCCCGCCCAGCAGTTCATGCCGGTCGCCGAGCGCTCGGACATCATCACCAGCATCGCCGCCTGGGCGCTGCACGAGGCCTGCCGGCACGCTGCCGCCTTGCCGGCGCATTTCACCATCGCCATGGCACTGTCACTGCCGCATCTGCAAAGCGGCCAGCTCGTCCGCCAGCTGCTGGTGTCTCTGAACCAGTCGGGACTCGCGCCCGAGCGGCTGGAACTGGAGATCGCCGAACCCGCTCTGCTCGACGGCAATGACGACACGGTATTCGCGCTGAAAGCCCTGCAAGGTATCGGCGTGCGGTTGGCGCTAAACAATTTCGGTACCTTTTATGCCAGCCTGAGCGCGCTCAAGTGCCTGCCTTTCTCCACGCTGCGGCTCGACCGCTCCCTGGTGCAGAACCTGGAGGAGGCCTCTGGCAGCGCCATTGTGCGCGCGGCCATCGACGCCGGGCACGCCCTGGGCCAGACCGTGCTGGCCGACGGCGTGGAAAACGAGACGCAGTACCAGTTGCTCATGGAACTCGGCGTCAATGAGGGCCAGGGGCCGTATTTCGGCCCGCCCGTGGGGCCGGAGGAGATGGCCGCCATGTTCGCCCCAGCCTGAACATCTTTGAACCTGGCGGGCATTCAGGCATAAGCTTTGCCCATGACCACAGATCCTGCCGAACAGGCGATTCTCGACACACTCGGCGCGCGCGGCGAGGGAAAATCCATTTGCCCCACCGAAGCCGCCCGCACGCTGGCCGGCAACCCGGCGAACGATAGCTGGCGCAAGAGCCTCGCGCCGGTGAAGCTGGCGGCCCAGCGCCTGGCCCGCGCCGGGCGCATCGAAATTCTACGCAAGGGCAAGCCGATCAGCCCGGACGTGCTGCATGGCGTTCTGCGCCTGCGCCTGAAGCAGGAGGACTGACATGCGCGAGCGGATCACGAATTTCATCACTGGCGTCGCCGAAGCCTGGAGCCTGGCCAAGCCCTACTTCCGGTCCGAGGAGCGCTGGGTGGCCCGTGGCCTGCTCGCCGCCATCGTCGCGCTCAATCTTCTGCTGGTCGGCATCAACGTCGTGCTCACCTACTGGAACCGCGACTTCTTCAACGCCATCCAGGGTTATGACCAGGCCACCGTGGTGCACCTGCTGTACTATTTCTACATCGTGCCGCCCGGTTCCACCGCCCCCATGCCGGGCTTCGCCGAGCTGGTCATCATCTACATCCTCATCGCGGTGTACGCGTTCTATCTCAACCAGATGCTGCAGATAAAATGGCGGCAATGGCTCACCACACATTACGTGAAGAACTGGCTGTCCGATCGCGCCTATTACAACATCAGCCTCGCGCAGAATCCCGGTACCGTCATCGACAATCCGGACCAGCGAATCTCCGAGGATCTGCGGGACTTCACGGCCAACACGCTCGCGCTCGGTATGGATTTCATCACCAACGTCGTCACGTTGTTCAGCTTCGTCTTCGTGCTCTACAGCATCTCCGGCGCCATCACGGTGTTCGGCGTCACCATCCCCGGCTACATGCTCTGGGTGGCCGTTCTTTACTCGGCCATCGGCACCGCCATCACCCAGATCATCGGCCGCAAGCTCGTGCCGCTATCCTTCAACCAGCAGCGGCTGGAGGCGAATTTCCGTTACGGCCTCATCCGCGTGCGCGACAATACGGAGGCCATTGCACTCTCCCGCGGCGAGAACGACGAGCAGTTGACCCTGCGAGAGCGCTTCCAGGCGGTGCGGGATAACTTCTGGGCGATCATGCGCCGGACCAAGGCGCTGAACTTTTTCACCATTGGCTTCGCGCAGATCGCCAACATCTTTCCGCTGGTCGTCATCCTGCCGCGCTATTTCGCCAAGAAGATCGGTCTGGGCGGGCTGAGCCAGATCCCCATGGTGTTCTCCCAGGTGCAGGGCGCACTGTCCTGGTTCATCACCTCCTACCAGAGCCTGGTCGTCTGGCGCGCCACTGTCTCGCGTCTTCACGGCTTTCGCGAAGCCATGGATGTGGCACGTGCCACGGCCGCCGCGGGGCCGCGCCTGCGCCAGCCCGGCGCCGCCCTGGTGCTGGACAACCTCACCCTCACCCTGCCGGATGGCCGCAGATTGCTGGATCACGCATCCATCACCCTGCCGCCGGGCGAGAAGATCACCGTCACCGGCCCCTCCGGCGCCGGCAAATCCACGTTGTTCCGCGCCATCGCCGGCATCTGGCCGTTCGGCGACGGGCAGATCACCCCGCCCTCCGGGAGCATTCTGTTCCTGCCGCAAAAGCCCTATTTCCCGCTCGGCAGCCTGAAGCGCAGCATCGCCTACCCCGCGGCGGAAACCGCGATCACCGACGAGGCGGCGCTGGACGCGCTCACCGCCCTTGGCCTCGGCCACCTCGCCCCGCGCCTGAACGACGCCGGCAACTGGGGCCTGCAGCTCTCCGGCGGCGAGCAGCAGCGTCTGGCGCTGGCCCGCGCGCTGATCGCGGCACCCGATTGGCTGTTCCTGGACGAAGCCACCTCCGCGCTGGACCCCGCGCTTTCCGTCGAGGTGCAGGCAACACTGGCCAAACGCCTGCCGCGCAGCACCATAGTCGCCATCAGCCACCACGACGCCGCCGCCCCCCGGCGGCTGCATCTGGCGAATGGCGTGCTGACCGCTGCCGCTGCCACCGAGCCAGTAGCTTAGCGGGAGAGGCTGATCCCCACCTGCCGGCTGGCGATCCGCTGGCGGATGGCCTCCAGCACCGGCCCGGACGTGCAAAGCGGCGCGCAGCTCTCCGCCTCGCGCCGCGCCTGCATGGCATCAGGCAGGGCGATCACCGGCTCATCCGTGTTGTCGAACACGCCCCGGTGTCCGGTATCGAGAAAGCTCTCCACCGGCGCCGCCTCGGCGAAGATGACGCCATGGCGCGGCAGTTCGAGATGGTAATAGGTCACCCGCCGCGCCGCGTGGTCCTGGCGGATATTTGCCCAGTTGATCAGCGCCTTGGCCGGCACAAGCACGCCGTCGAGATACAGCGCGTGGTCTGGCGAGAGCCTTAGCTCGCGGGCCGGCACGCCCTCGCCCAGCGCCCCGGCCTCGATGACCACCGGCCGCACCGCCTCGGGGCGCAGCTGCGCCGCAA
>DATIWS010000003.1:0-11105 GCA_035519275.1 Acidocella sp.
GCATTCCCAGCCTGGATCTGCACGGTGAGCGTGCCGCCAGCGGGATCATTCACCGTAATGCCGGGCGGCAGGTCTTGCAGCGATGACAACGTGGCATCGCCGGCCAGCACGGTCAGCGTCGCGGGCGCGGAGATGTTCAACCGGCTGGTCACGGCCGGAACGTATACAATCTTAACAATTAATCAACGGTAATAAAACAACCTTTGGCTGCATACCGCACCACAAAAATTCTCTCTGCGCGAGGCATGGTCCTACGTCTTCTCCGGCCCCATACTGTGCCGCATGAAAACAGTGCACAAAAAACCCCGCGCCAAAGCCGCCAAGGCTGTCGCCGCGCCGGCGCTGCCGAGTCGCGACTCGGTGAAGCAATTCCTGGAGGAGGCGGGGCAGAATGTGCATTTCCGCGACGTGGCACGCGCCTTCTCGGTGAAGACAGAGGACCGCAAGGCCCTGCGCGGCATCATGAAATCGCTGGAGCTTTCGGGCCATGCCGAGCGCGCCGGACGCAAGCGCTTTACCGAGGCCGGGCGCCTGCCGGAGAACGCGCTGGTGGAGGTCACCGGCATCGACCGTGACGGCGAGGCCCTGGCCCGCCCGGTGGTGTGGGACGGCCCAGGGCGCCCGCCGGTCATCTTCATGCACGCCGAAGCCAAGGGCCAGGCGGCGCTCGCGCCGGGCGCGCGGGTGCTGGCGAAACTCAAGCGCATCGGGCCGGACAAATACGAGGGCCGCACCATCAAGCGCATCGCCGAGCAGGCGGGCAGCATCGTCGGCGTGTTCCATGCCACGCCACATGGCGGGCGGATCGAGCCCACGGACCGGCGGCAGAAGACGGAATGGATCGTCCCCGAGGGCGAGACCATGCATGCGCAGGAGGGTGAGATCGTCCGCGCCGAGCCCCTGCCCGGCCGCGTCTTCGGCCCCAAGCCGGCGCGCGTGACGGAAAAGCTCGGCAGCATCAACGATGCCCGCTCCGTCAGCCTCATCGCCATCGCGCAGCACGACATCCCCATGGATTTCACCGACGCGGCGCTGAAGGAGGCCGAAAAGGCCAAGCCGGTGCCGCTGGCCAAGCGCACGGACCTGCGCGAACTGCCGCTCATCACCATCGATGGCCACGACGCCCGCGACTACGACGACGCCGTGTTCGCCGAGAAGGCGGAGCATGGCTACCGGCTGATCGTCGCCATCGCCGATGTCGCGCATTACGTGAAGCCCGGCTCCGCGCTCGACCGCTGCGCCCGCGAGCGCGGCAATTCCTGCTACTTCCCCGACCGCGTGGTGCCGATGCTGCCCGAGGCGCTCTCCAACGGGCTGTGCTCGCTCAAGCCCGACGAGGATCGCGGCTGCCTGTTCGTGGAGATGCATATCAACGTCCACGGCCACAAGCAGAGCCACAAATTCGGCCGGGGGCTGATGCGCTCGGCCGCGCGCAAGACCTATGAGCAGATCCAGGCCGAGTTCGAGCAGAACCCGGAGAACCATACTGACCTCTTCGCCGCCTATACCGCACTGCTCCAGGCCCGGCATGCGCGCGGCACGCTGGATCTCGACCTGCCAGAGCGCAAGGTGGTGCTGGGCGAGGACGGCCAGGTGCAGAGCGTAGCCCCCCGCCCGCGCCTGGACAGCCACAAGCTGATCGAGGAGTTCATGATCCTCGCCAATGTTTGCGCGGCCGAGGAGCTGGAGCGCCTGAGCATGCCTTGCATGTACCGCGTGCATGCCCCGCCCGCGCCGGAGAAGCTCGACCGGCTGCGCTCCTTCCTGCACACGCTCGACATCTCGCTCAAAGCTGGCGATACGCTGCACCCGCGCGACCTCGACCACATTTTAAAGCTCGTGGAGGGCACGCCATCCGCCTCGCTGGTGAACGAGACCATGCTGCGCGCCCAGTCCCAGGCCGAGTACGCGCCGGACAATATCGGCCATTTCGGCCTGGCGCTCAGCCGTTACGCGCATTTCACCTCGCCCATCCGCCGCTATGCGGACCTGCTGGTGCACCGCGCCCTCATCACCGGGCTGAAGCTCGGCTCGGACGGTCTCTCGCCCGAGGATATCGCCGGCTTCGCCGTCACGGCGGAGCAGATTTCCGGCACTGAGCGCCGTGCCGCCCTGGCCGAGCGGGACTCCAGCGACCGTTACCTTGCGCTGTATTTGCAACACCGCATTGGAGAGTTGTTCTCAGGCCGGGTTTCGGGGGTGACGAAGTTCGGTTTATTCGTCACTTTAACAGAGAGTGGTGCGAGCGGTTTCTTGAGTATGGCTAGTCTTCCGGATGATTACTGGGCCTTCGATGAAGCCACCCAAACTGTGTCCGGCCGCCGGAGCCGCCAAGTCTTCTCACTGGCGCAGTCCATCGAAGTGCGGCTGAACGAGGCCCGGCCTGTGACCGGCGGGCTGCTGTTCGGCATGGCCGAGGCACTGCCCGGCCCTGGCGCCGCCAAGCGCGGCAAGTCCATGCGGGCGAAACCAGGCCGCGCCGCTGGCGCCAAGCCCGGCAAGCCCAAGCAGAAGCAGAAGCGGCGCGGGTGAAACGCGCTGCTCTCCTCATTGTTGTCTGTCTGTGCGGCGGCCTGTGGAGCCGCGTGACCGATGCCGCCACCGTGGGCTTCGATGCCGCCGCCGCCGGGGCCGTGTGGTCCGCCGCCCTCACCTATATCGCCCCGCGCTCGCTGCAACCGCTCACCGTGCCGCAGATGACGATCTGGGGCCTGAACGGCCTCGCGGCACTGGACCCGGACCTGAACACCACGCTCCAGGCCGGGCAGGTGCGCCTGTACGGCCCCAACGCGCTGCTGCTGGCCATCCCCGCCCCGGCGGATAACGACGCCGCAGGCTGGGGCAAGGCGGCCGCGCAGATCGCCGCAGCCGCCTATGCCGCCTCGCCCGCCTTGCAGCAGGCGGGCACGCAGGTGATCGTCAGCAGCTTCTTCGACGAGCTGTTCAACCATTTCGACCCGTATTCCCGCTACGAGACACCGCAGGTGTCGGCCCAAAACCAGCTGGTGATCATGGGCCTCGCCGGCACCGGCCTCACTTTCGAAAAAAAATCCGGCCATGTCGTGATCAGCGCCGTGGCGGCGGACAGCCCGGCCGAGAATGCGGGTCTCACGCCGGGTATGGTCGTGCTCTCGGTGGACGGGCGCACGGCCTATCCCAGCGCTGTCAACACACTGAACGCGGCCATGAGCGGCATCGCGGGCAGCACCACCACCATCTCCCTGCAGGACATATCGGACGCCCCGCCGGTGACCCAGCAGGTCACGCTGACCCGCGGCTTCATCCCGCCGCAGACCGTATTCCCCGAACCCTCCCCCGGCCCCGGCCTGGTGGCGCTGAAGATCAGCGCCTTCAACAAGGGCACGGCCACGCAGTTCAGCGCCGCCCTGGCCACGCTGATGGCGCAGAGCCCCGCCCCCACCGGACTGGTGCTGGATCTGCGCGGCAACCGTGGCGGCGTGCTGCGCCAGGCCGTGCTGGTGGCGGATTCGCTGCTGCCCACGGGGGTGATCGTGCAGACCATGGGGCGCGACCCGGATGCCGACCAGAGCTTCAGCGCTGAGGGCTCCGACCTGACCAATGGCGCCAAGCTGGCGGTGCTGGTCGACGGCCAGACCGCCAGCGCGGCGGAGATCCTGGCCGCTGCCCTGGCGGATAACAGCCGGGCGGTGGTCATCGGCTCGGAGACGCTGGGCAAGGGTCTGGTGCAGACCTTGACCAGCCTGCCCGATGGCGGCGAGCTGTACGTCACCTGGAGCCGCGTTCTGGCGCCGCGCGGCTGGCCGCTGCAAAGCCTGGGCGTGATGCCGCAGGTCTGCACCAGCCTCGGGCCCCAAAGGCTGGAGGCCGAGATGGCGTCGCTGGACAAGGGCCAGAACCTGCAAGCCCAGGCCGTGGCGTCGGCGCGGGCCATGCGCGCCCCGGTGGACATGGACAACGTGCTGCGCATCCGCAACCAATGCCCGGCCGATATCGGCGCGGACATGGACTTTAACGCCGCCGGCCATATTTTAGCCTCCCAGACCGCATATCAGGCGGCTTTGCTGCCATAAGATAACCCCATGAACCTTCTCGTCCCCCTGCTCGGCTATACCGCCGCCGCCGCGCTGCTCACCCTCACCCCGGGCGTGGACACCGCCATGGTGCTCCGCAGCGCCACCGCGGGCGGGCCGCGCAATGGCATCGCCACCGCCGCCGGCATCTGCCTCGGCCTGCTGATCTGGGGCATGGGCGCGGCCTCTGGCCTGTCTCTGCTGCTGGCAGCCTCGCGCACGGCCTTCACCGTGGTGAAGCTGTGCGGCGCGCTATATTTGCTCTGGCTGGGCGTGCAGATGCTGCGCGCGCCGAAAACCGCCCACGCGGCCGAGGGCGCCGCCCCGGCCCCTGCTGGCATCGCCTCCGCCTTCCGGCGCGGCCTCGCCAGCAACATCCTCAACCCCAAGGTGGGCGTGTTCTACATCACCTTCCTGCCGCAGTTCATTCCCAGCGGGGTGGATGTGCCGCTGTTCTCAATGCTGCTCACCAGCATCAATTTGGGGCTGGACCTGCTCTGGTTCGGCGCGATCATCGCCCTCACCGTGCCGCTGGGCGCCGCCCTGGCCCGCCCCGCCGTGCGCCGGACCATGGACCGCGTGACCGGCTGCACGCTGATAGGATTTGGCCTGCGCCTGGGCCTTACCCGCTAAACCGCACTTGACGAAACCGCTTTATCTGCGCCATACGGCGCGCTCTGGAGATTCGTAATCATGGCAAAGTCTAACGTCGTTCAAATCAAGCTCGTTTCCACCGCGGACACTGGTTACTTCTACGTGACCAAGAAGAACGCGCGCGCTCAGACGCAGAAGCTGGAGCTCAACAAGTACGATCCGGTCGTGCGTAAGCACGTCAAGTTCAAGGAAGCGAAGATCAAGTAAGCGCCGCCTAGCGCGACGCTTCAGCTTTCTGTCGCAATCCGCCCCCGGAGCCATTGGCTGCGGGGGTTTTTGCACGCCTGAACGCAAATTAACCAGTTTCTGGTTAATTTCTTAAAAATGCTTCCATCCCAGGGACTTGAAGGCCATTTCCGTCCCGGTGGCGGAAAGCACGCACACCCCTGCGCCGGATTCGAATACGCCGATCCGCGTGACCGGCAGATCGCCACAAGCGGCCTTCAGGGCCTCCGCGCGGTCCGGCGGCACCGCCAGGATCAACTCGTAGTCATCCCCGCCGGTGAGGCGCGCCTGCAGCACCTCCTCGCCCAAAGCCGCCGCCGCGGGCGACGCTGGGACCAACCCGGCCTCGATAACCGCCCGCAGCCCCGATTCCTCCGCGATATGCGAGAGGTCCTGCACCAGCCCGTCCGAGACATCGATGGCGGCGGAGACGATTCCCGCCAGCGCCAGCCCGACGCGCGGCTCCGGCAGCAGGGAACGCCGGGTGAGAAACCCGGTGGTATCCTCGCGCTGGCCGAGCCGCGCCTGCAGGCCCAGCACCGCGTCGCCAATGGTGCCGGTGACCCAGATCTCATCCCCCGCCTTGGCGCCATTGCGGCGCAGCGCCGCCCCGGGCGCCACCGTGCCGAGCAGCGTCGCTGTAAGCGCGATTCCATGCAGCGAGGATGACGAATCCCCGCCGAGCAGTTCGATGTTGAAAATCTCCTGCTCCTGCCCCAGCCCGGCGCAAAACCGCGCCAGCCAGTCCTCCGGCAGCGCCACGGGCAGCGCCGTGGTCAGCAGATAGCCTAGCGGCGCGGCACCCATGGCGGCAAGGTCCGAGAGGTTGCGGCGCAACAGCTTGCGCGCGATCAGCGCCGGGTCGTCGCCGGGGAGGAAATGCACCCCCTCCAGCATCTGGTCCACAGTGAGCACAAGCTCGCGCCCCGGCGGCGGGGCGAGCACGGCGGCATCGTCCTTCAGCCCCAGCCCCGCCTCTCCCGCCAGCGGCGCCAAATACCGCGCTATGCGGGAGAACTCATCAGGCATCAGCTCGCCGCGGGGAATTCCGCCGGGCGCAGCAGATGCGCGAGGCGGTCCAGCACGCCATTGAGCATGCGTGGCTCGTCACCGGAGAAGAAGCCATGCGCCACGTCCATGTATTCGTTAATGATCACCTTGGCGGGCGGGCCATCACTCATCCATAGCTCGGCGCCGCCAGCGCGCAACGCGGCGCGCAGCACTGGGTCGAGCCGGTTCATGGGCCAGCTTTCCGGCAGGGCGCCCACGATCATGCCATCGATTGTGTCCTGCTGCTGCGTGGCGGTCCGGACGATGCGCGCGAACAGCGGCACATCGGCCGCAGGCAGACGGCCCTCCTCCGCCCCGCCGCTGCCCGGCGGGTCACCGATGCGGTGACGCACGAACTGGTCGACCACGGTGTCGCCGCTCTGCCCGGTATGCTCGGCCTGGTAGAGTGCCTGCACGGCGGCGACACGCGCCAGGGTACGGGGACGCGCGCTCATGCCACCAACTCCCGCTTCAGCACGATCTGTCTCAGGCAGGCCACAGCGGCCTCGGCGCCCTTGTTGGAGCCGGTCTCGCGGCTGCGGGCCTTAGCCTGGGCGAGCGTGTCCACGGTGAGCAGCGCGGTGCCCAGGCAGAGCGCGTGGCTGGTGGCGACGCGCATGATCCCGTCCGTGGCGGCGGCGCAGATGAAGTCGTAATGGTCGGTCTCGCCGCGCACCACGCAGCCGAGCAGGACATAGCCGTCGAACCCCTGGCCCGAGGCTGCCGCGATCGCGAGGGCCTGCGGCAGTTCATACGCGCCGCCGACCTCGGTCACCATGACCTCAGCCTTAGTCTGAGCGAAGATGTCGTGCGCGGCTTTCAGCATGCCGTCCACCACCTGGCGGTAATAGGGCGCGCTGATGACCAGGATGCGCGGCGCCGGGCCGGGGACGCTGGGGGCCACGGCGGCGGGAGCGTCAGCCGTGCTCATGCCTCACCTCCGATCTGGCGCTGCTCGACCACGTTCAGACCGTAGCCGTCCAGCCCGACGATGTGGCGCTTGTGGTTGGAGAGCAGGATCATGTTCTTCACACCGAGATCGAGAAGGATCTGCGCGCCGATGCCGTAGTCGCGCAGGCCCGAGGCGGGCGGCTTGCCCTCGGTGAGCGCGCGGATGCCTGCTGACATCGCCCCCTTGCGCTGTTCGCGCACGATCACCACCACGCCGCGCCCGGCAGCGGCGATCTGCGCCATGGCGCCGTGCAGGGCGTTGATGTGCCCGCACCCAAGCACGTCGGCGATGAGATCCATGCCATGCATGCGCACCAGCACCGGCTCCACGCCGGATATGTTGCCCTTCACCAGCGCAAGATGCTCAAGCCCATCCACCTTGCTCTCGAACGCGATGACCTTCCAGCTCTGCCCGTCCGCCGCGGTGACATTGCCCTGCTCGACGCGCTTGACCAGCCGCTCATTGGCGCGGCGGTAGGCGATGAGGTCGGCGATGGTGCCGAGCTTGAGATTGTGGCGCTGGGCGAAGGCGACGAGGTCCGGCAGGCGGGCCATCGTGCCGTCATCGTTGATAATCTCGCAGATCACACCGGCCGGAATGAGCCCGGCAAGGCGGGCGATGTCCACCGAGGCTTCCGTATGCCCGGCGCGCACCAGCGTGCCGCCGTCACGGGCCATGAGCGGGAAGATGTGGCCGGGGGAGACGATGTCGTCGCGGCCCAGCTCCGGATTGATGGCCACCGCGATGGTACGGGCGCGGTCGGCGGCGGAAATGCCGGTGGTAACGCCTTCCTTCGCCTCGATGGAGACGGTGAAAGCCGTCTCATGCCGTGTGCCGTTGGCCTGGGTCATCAGCGGCAAGCTGAGCGCCTCGCAACGGGCCTTGGTCATGGCCAGGCAGACCAGGCCGCGCGCGTGCTTGATCATGAAGTTGATCGCGTCCGGAGTGGCGAACTGCGCGGGGATGACGAGGTCGCCCTCGTTCTCGCGGTCCTCGTCATCCACCAGGATGAAGATGCGCCCGGCCCGGGCTTCCTCGATGATCTCGGAAGCCGGGGAAATGTAGTCGTGCAGCGTGGATGATTTCAGGCCTTCCATTGGGCGTCTTCCTTAAGGGCCTCCGCTTTGGGCGGTGGCGTTAATAGGTCGCGGACGTGGCTTCACGCGTCCTTGAAACTAAGCTGACGGGCGACATAGCGCGCCAGCATGTCGATTTCCACGTTCACCATGTCGCCCACCTTCAAAGTGTGGAAATTGGTGTGCGCCGCGGTATGGGGAATGATATTGACGCCGAATTTACGGCCATCGGCCTCGTTGACCGTGAGCGACACACCGTTGATGGCGATGCTGCCCTTGGGCGCGACGAAGGGGGCGAGGTCCGGCGGCAACAGGAACACCCAGCGGGTGGAACCGTGTTCCGGCGTGGCGGAAATCACCTCGGCCAGGCCGTCCACATGGCCGGAGACCAGATGCCCACCAATCTCGTCACCCAGGCGGAGCGAGCCTTCCACGTTGATCCTACTGCCCGGAGCCCAGCTTTGCAGCGTGGTTTTGGACAGCGTCTCGGCTGAGACCTCCACCGCGAACCAGTCATCCCCGGACTCGACGACCGTGAGGCACACGCCCGAGCAGGCGATGGAGGCGCCTAGCTTCTTCTCGGTCCCCGTCCAGGCCTCGTTATCCGGCGTGCCGATGACGAAGCGGGCATCCTTGCCGCCACCAATGGGCTGCACCTCGCGCACCGTGCCGATGCCGGTAATCAATCCGGTGAACATCTATCCGATCTTCCTGAAATTGGTGAGCACATCCTCGCCCCATTGCTGGCGGGAGACTGCGCGGAAACGGGGCATCTCCTCCAGTTTGGAAATACCGAAGGCCTGCGCCGCGGGCCAGCCATCGCCGCCCATGACGGCGGGAGCGTGGAACCACGAGAGACGGTCCACCAGACGCGCGCGCAGCATGCCCGCGGCGATGGTGCCGCCGCCCTCGACCAGCACGCGGGTGAGGCCGTGCTTCGCCAAAGCCTTCACACCGGCGGACAGGTCCACCCCAGCCGGGCAGGCGGGCAGTTCGATGAGCTTCACCCCCACGCCTTCCAACGCCTTGCGGCGCAGCGGGTCGGCGCCGTTGCGGTGCAGGATCCAGAGCGGATGCTCCGCGGCATCCCGCACCAGCTTGGAGAGGAAGGGCGTGCGCAGATGGCTGTCCACCACCACACGGACCAGCTTCGCGGCACGGAAACCGTCGAGCCGGCAGGTCAGCTCCGGGTCATCCGCCAGCACAGTGCCGACACCGACCAGCACCGCATCGTGCCGCCCGCGCATGGCGTGCGACGCGCGGCGCGCCTCGGGGCCCGTGATCCATTGTGATTCGCCCTTGCCGGTGGCGATCTTGCCGTCGAGCGTGGTGGCGAGCTTGAGACGGATCAGCGGCCGCCCGTGCCGCTGCACCAGGATGAAACCCTCCGCCACCGCCTCGCATTCGTGGCGCATCACGCCCTCGGTCACCTTGATGCCCGCTTCGCGTAGCCGGGCCAGCCCGGCGCCGTTGACCTTGGGGTGCGGGTCGGTCGCGCCAACAACCACGCGGGCGATGCCCGCGGCGATCAGCGCCTCCGTGCATGCACCCGATTTTCCGGCGAAATTGCACGGCTCCAGGGTGACATAAGCGGTCGCTCCACGCGCCGCCTCACCAGCGGCTTGCAGCGCCATGATTTCGCCATGCGGGCGTCCGCCAGGGGCGGTGTTGCCACGCCCGACGACCAGACCGTCCTTGACGATGACGCAGCCGACGGAGGGATTTGGCGCCGTCTGCCCCAGGCCGCGGCGGGCCAGGGACAAGGCGGCACGCATATGCGATTCGTCGTCAGTCATGCCCCAGCCTCTCCGGCGTAGCCAGCGGCGCACCATCCATGCCGCCCAGGAACGCCTCGAAATCCTTGGCTTCGCGGAAATCGCGGTAGACCGAGGCGAAGCGGACATAGGCCACGGCATCGACAGCCTTCAGCGCGTCCATCACCGCCTCACCGATCTGATCGCTCTTGATCTCGCTATCGCCGCTGGCCTCCAGCTTGCGCACGATACCGTTGACGATGCGCTCCTGCCGTTCCTCTTCCACCGGGCGCTTGTTGAGCGCCACGCGGATGGAGCGGGCCAGCTTGTCACGGTCGAAGGCCACGCGGCGGCCATCGGCCTTGAGGACGATCAGCTCGCGCAGCTGCACCCGTTCCACTGTGGTGAAGCGCTGACCGCAGGCCGAGCAGAACCGGCGGCGGCGGATGGCGCTGCCGTCATCCGTGGGCCGGCTGTCTTTGACCTGCGTGTCGGACGCACCACAGAACGGGCAGCGCATCGCGGTTTACCGGTAGATCGGGAAGCGGGCGCAGAGTGCCTTCACCCGCGCGCCCACCACCGCCTCGGCGGCATCGTTCGTGCCGTCGTTGGACTTGGCCAGACCGTCCAGCACCTCGCCGATCATCAGCCCGATCTCCTTGAACTCGACGACGCCGAAGCCGCGCGTGGTGGCGGCCGGGGTGCCGAGGCGGATGCCGGAGGTGATGGCGGGCTTGGCCGGGTCGAACGGGATGGCGTTCTTGTTGGCGGTGATGTGGGCGCGCTCGAGCGACGCCTCCGCCGCCTTGCCGGTGGTGTTCTTCGGCCGCAGGTCCACGAGCATCAGATGCGAATCAGTTCCACCCGTGACGATGGCGAGCCCCTGCTCCACCAGGGTTTCCGCCAGCGTCTTGGCGTTGGCGACCACGGATTTCTGATAGGCCACGAATTCCGGCGTCAGCGCCTCGCCGAAGGCCACGGCCTTGGCGGCAATGACATGCATCAGCGGCCCGCCCTGCAGCCCGGGGAATATGGCGGAGTTGATCTTCTTGGCGATGTCCTCGTGGTTCGTCAGCACCATGCCGCCGCGCGGGCCGCGCAACGTTTTGTGCGTGGTGGTGGTGACGACATGGGCATGTGGCAGCGGGTTGGGGAAAATGCCCGCGGCGACGAGACCGGCGAAATGCGCCATGTCCACCATGAAATACGCGCCCACCTCGTCAGCCACGGCGCGGATGCGGGCGAAGTCGATGAAGCGCGGATAGGCGGAACCGCCGGCGATGATCAGCTTGGGCTTGTGCTCACGGGCCAGGCGCTCCAGCTCCTCGTAGTCGAGCAGGCC
>DATIWS010000004.1:0-11884 GCA_035519275.1 Acidocella sp.
CCGCGAATGACGACCTCCGGGCCCAGCACCTTGCGCGCGACCGCCCCGGCGGCGACGCGCATAGCCGTCTCGCGGGCCGAGGAGCGCCCGCCGCCACGCGGGTCGCGGTGGCCGTATTTCATGTCATAGGCCACGTCGGCATGGCCCGGCCGGTAGCGCTCGGCGATGTTGGCGTAATCCTTCGAGCGCTGGTCGGTATTCTCGATGAGCAGCGAGATCGGCGTGCCGGTGGTTTTGCCCTCATACACCCCGGAGAGGATCCGCACCCGGTCCGGCTCCTGCCGCTGCGTGGTGAAGCGCGACTGGCCAGGGCGGCGCTTGTCCAGATAGGGCTGGATGTCCGCGTCGGACAGCTCAATGCCCGGCGGGCAGCCATCGACCACGCAGCCGATGGACGGCCCATGGCTTTCGCCCCAGGTGGTGACACGGAACAACTGACCGAATGTGTTGAAGGACATGTCTCAGTCGCTGGCGACGCTGATATCCGGCGCCGTCGGGTTTTTCATGCCCACGGTATGATAACCGCAATCCACGTGGTGAATTTCGCCGGTCACGCCCTTGGAGAGGTCGGAGAGCATATACAGCCCGGCGCTGCCCACTTCCTCCAGCTCCACATTGCGCTGCATCGGCGAATTATACTTGTTCCACTTCAGGATGTAGCTGAAATCGCCGATCCCGCTGGCGGCCAGCGTCTTGATCGGCCCGGCGGAGATGCCGTTCACGCGAATATTGTCGCCGCCGAGGTCCGCCGCCATGTAGCGCACGGAGGCTTCCAGCGCCGCCTTGGCCACGCCCATCACGTTGTAATGCGGCATCACCCGCTCGGCGCCGAGATAGCTGAGCGTCAGCAGCGAGCCGCCATCCGGCATCAGCGCCGCGGCGCGCTGGCCGACGGCGGTGAAGGAGAAGCAGGAGATGTCCAGCGCCTGAAGGAACACGTCGCGCGGCGTGTCGACATAGCGGCCACGCAAAAAATTCTTATCCGCGAAGCCGATGGCGTGGACGAGGAAGTCGATTTTGCCCCATTTCTTGTCCAGCGCCTCGAAGGCGGAGTCCATCGCGGCATCGTCGGTCACGTCGCAGGGGACCAGGAAATCCGCGCCGATGGAGGCAGCCAGCGGACGTACGCGCTTCTCCAGCGTCTCGCCCTGATAGGTGAAGGCGACCTCGCCCCCCTGCGCGGCGACGGCCTGCGCGATGGCCCAGGCGATGGACCGGTTATTCGCCACCCCCATGATGAGCCCGCGCTTGCCCGCCATGAGTGTGCCGCGGGGCGGGGCGATTTCGGCGTGGGTGTGCGGCATGGGGGGTAAATCTCCGTAGTGCTATCGTCTCTTAGGCCGGGTGGTGGCATAGAGTATATCACCCGATCAAGGGTGCATGAAATCCGGAGGCTTGTTTCTGCAATGAGTAAGGACCCCTTCAAGAAATTCGGTGAATGGTTCGCCGCCGCCGAGGGGGCGGAACCGAACGACCCCAACGCCATGACCGTGGCGACCGTGGGCGAGAACGGACGACCTGCCGCGCGCATCCTGCTCATGAAGGCTTGGGATACATCGGGCTTCGTATTTTTCGGCAATCTTGGCTCACGCAAGGCGCACGAGATGGCGGCCAACCATCATGTCGCGCTGCTGTTCCACTGGAAGAGCCTGACCCGGCAGGTGCGTATCGAGGGCACCGTGACACAGGTGAACGGCAAGGAGGCCGATGCCTATTTCGCCACCCGCCCGCGCATTTCCCAGCTAGGCGCCTGGGCCTCGGAGCAGTCCCGCCCGCTCGCCTCGCGCGAGGCGTTCGAGTCGCGGCTGGAAGAGGTGGAGGCGCGATTCTCCGGCAAGCCCGTGCCACGCCCGGAGTTCTGGTCCGGCTGGCGCTTGGTGCCGGATTATTTCGAGTTCTGGCAGGGGATCGATTTCCGCCTGCATGACCGCTTCACCTTCACCCGGACGGCTACGGGCTGGGAGACGGGGCGGCTCTACCCCTAAAACCGCGCCGTTACGCCTGACTAAGCTGCAACGCCCGGGCGTAGACTTGCTTTTTCGGCAAGCCCGTAGCCAGGGCCACGGCGGCGGCGGCATCCTTTACCGACAGGGTGGCGAGTGCTGCGCGCAAGGCGGTGTCCAGCGTCTCGGCGCTGGCTTCTTCCTCCACCGCCGGGCCGATGACGACGCAGATCTCCCCGCGCGGTGCGTGCGCGGCGTAATGCGCCGCAAGCTCCGCCAGAGAGCCCCGGCGCACCTCTTCAAAATGCTTGGTCAGCTCCCGGCACACGGCGGCCGGGCGGGGGCCGAACACGTCAGAGGCATCGGCCAGGAAATCCGCCAGGCGGTGCGGGGCCTCGTAGAAGATATGCGTCGCACCAAGCCCTGCCATCTCCGCGCCGCGCAATTTTTGCAGGGCCGCCCGGCGGGCGCCGGATTTGGGGAGCAAGAAACCGCTGAACAGATACGGGTGCGGCGGCAGGCCCGAGAGGGTGAGGGCAAGCAGCGCCGCGTTCGGGCCCGGGATGCCGGAGAGCTTCAGCCCGGCCTCGATGACCGTGCGCACAAGCCGGTAGCCGGGGTCGGAGACCAGCGGCGTGCCGGCATCCGAGATCAGCGCGAACCGCGTGCCCGCGCGCATCGCGTCGATGAGCGCTGGAATCCGCGCCGATTCGTTGTGCTCGTGCAGCGCCTGGGTGCGGGTACCGATTCCGTGCGCGCGCAGCAGGGTCGCGCTGGTTCTCGTATCTTCACACAGAATCACGTCAACCGTGGCTAGAGTATCCCGCGCGCGCGGAGAAAAATCTTGGAGGTTGCCGATTGGGGTGGAAACCAGCACAAGTGCAGGCCATGAAGCCGCATCATCCCCGCTCACGGAGGGCCGTGCCGTTGTCTCGTCCACATTCGCGCCTTGTGCTGTCTCTTCGTTCATATCTTCTCCTGGGCGGCACGCTGGCGCTTGCTGGCTGCGCTGGTCAAGGGCCGCGGATGCCTTTCAGCGCCGCGCCGCCCACGCCGCTGGCTCCGGCGGCGGGGCCCTCCGCGCCGAGCGGCTATGGCCGGACCAGCGGTAGCGTGCTGCTATTGGCGCCGCTCACGGGCAGCCTCGCGCCGGTCGGCCAGGCGCTGGCGAACGCGGCGAAGCTTGCCTTTCCGGCGAATTCCTCCCCGGCGCTGGACATCCGCGACACTGGCGGCACCCCGCAGGGCGCTGCTGCGGCGGCGCAGGCCGGGCTGGCGGCGGGCGATGGCATCATCATCGGTCCGCTCACCTCCGCCGAGACGCAGGCCGTGGCACCCGTCGCCCATTCGGCCGGGGTCAACGTGCTGGCCTTCACCAATGACGCCACCGTGGCCGCACCAGGCGTCTGGCCGCTGGGCATCACCCCGGCGCAGCAGGTGCAACGCGTACTGCAGGTGGCTGCGGACGCCGGGCGCACCCAACTGGCGGCGCTGCTGCCGGATAATGATTTCGGCCACCATCTGAGCGACGCGATCAGCGCCGAGACGGCGCATCTGGGCGAGCCGGCGGCGCAGATCACCTTCTACCAGCCCGGCTTTTCCAACGTGAACCACGCGGTGGAGCAGATTTCCAACTTTGCCGCTCGCGGCCAGAGCATCATGGACCAGATCAAGCGGGCGCAGGAGCTGGGCACCGCCGCGGGCCGGCAGAAGGCCAACGAGCTGCGCCACCAGCAGATTCCGCCACCGAGCTTCAACGCCCTGTTCATCGGCGCCACGGACGCCAACACGCTGGCGGAGATGGCGAATTTTCTGCCTTATTACGATGTCACCCCGCCGCAGGTGCAATTCCTGGGCCCGGCGTTGTGGTCCAGCATCGCGCCGCGGATGGCCAGCCAGAGCGTGCTGTTGGGGGCGATGTACGCAGCACCCGATCCGGCCGCCGCCGCCGCCTTCGAAGGCAAGTATCAGGCCGCCTACGGCGCCGCGCCGCCGGCCATCGCCGATGTGGCGTTCGACGCCGCCGCCCTGGCCAAGCTGACTGCGGGGCAGGGCGGCTATACCAGCGGCGCGCTAACTGCGCCCTCCGGCTTCACCGGCACCGACGGCGTGGTGGTGTTGCGCCCTAATGGCACCGTGAAGCGCGGCTTGGCGGTGTTCTCCATTGCACCGGGCCAGCCCACCGTCACCTCGCCCGCGCCTGCCAACCTCAACCAGCCCTAGGGGCCAGCGCACGGTGAACAAGCTCCTCGACAAGGCTTGGCCGGCGGCGTTCGCCCTGTTCCTGGCGCTGGCGGCGCTGCCGAGCGTGGTGTTCCTGGCGCTCGTGCTCTCGGGCGGTTTGCGCGTGTTCGACGCGCTGCTCGGTTGGGCGCTGTGCACCGGGGTGGCGGCGGCGTTCACCATTCTGCTGGGGCGCGACCTGGTGACGATTACCCGGTTGGTGCGGGCGCTGCGCCTTGGGCCGGAAACCCTGCCCAGCGAGACCACGCTGCTGTTACCCGGCATGCGCCAGTTGGGGCAGGAGGCAATCCGCCTGATCCAGGCCGAGCGCCTCTCTCGCGCCCGGCAGCTTGCCAACGTGGCGGAGGACCGTGCCCTGGTCGAGCGCCTGCCTGACCCGCTTCTGAAGCTGGACGCCGATGGCAAAATCCTCTGGCGCAACGACAGCGCCATTTCCGGCTTCGGGGGCGAGATAGCGGCGCTGCTGCGCCACCCCGATTTGCGCGACGCCCTGGCCGAGGCGGCGGAGATAAAGGTGGCGGTGCGGCGCGAGATCGTGCTCGCCGCGCCGGTGACACGTGATCTGGACGTGACGATGATCCCGGTCGGAGGGCCAGTGTACATGCTGGTGAATGACCGTACGCATGAACGCGCGCTGGAGAAGATGCGCGCGGATTTCGTCTCCAATGCCAGCCATGAGCTGCGCACGCCGCTGGCCAGCCTGATCGGCTTCATCGAAACCCTGCGCGGCCCCGCGGCGGATGACTATGAGGCACAGCAGCGGTTCCTGGGCATCATGGCCGAGCAGGCGGCGCGCATGCAGCGCGTCATCGGCGATCTGCTCAACCTCTCGCGCATCGAAATCTCCGAGCATTCGCCGCCAAAGGAACTCGTAAACCTGCCGCCGCTGCTTGAGCTCATCGTTGCCAGCATGGAGCCGATGCTGAAGGCCAACGACACCAGGATGCAGGTGGAGGTGCCGGCGGATTTGCCAAAAATCCCCGCCGACGCCGATCAGCTGACCCAGGTGCTCACCAACCTGCTGGAAAATGCGCTGAAATACGGCAAGCGCGGCGGGGTGATCAAACTCACCGCGTCCACGGCGCCGGATTCGCGCTTCGAGCCCGGCGGTGTGGCCATCAGCGTCGCCGATAACGGAATCGGCATTCCGCGCGAGCATATTCCCCGCCTGACGGAGCGCTTCTACCGCGTGGACAAGGGCCGCTCGCGCGCCATCGGCGGCACCGGGCTTGGGTTGGCCATCGTCAAGCACGTGGTCAACCGCCATCGCGGCAGGCTGTTTATCGATAGCGAGGTCGGCACGGGCTCGGTCTTCACCATTTGGCTACCAGGGTTGAGGGGATAGGGGCTGGGCAGCGGCGGTCTCGACAATACCGCCGTTCGGCGCCGAGCCGCGTTACTGCGTGCCCAGAGACAGTGCCGCGTTCAGCTCCCGCTCGCGCCCCAGCATGCGGAAATAGTCGATCAGCCGTGGCTCGCGCGCGGCCTGCCGCGCGTAAACCTGCTTGGCGGCGAGGACGAGCTCGCCACCCCGGTTCAGCGCCGCGTCGCCCAGCTCCACCAGGCGCAGATTGGGCCAAATATGCGGGCGGATGCGCAGCAGCTCCGTAAATATCTCAGTGCCTGAATGGCTTGGCGCGGCCTGCGCCACCAGCAGCGCCATGCTGGCCGAGGAGCGCGAAATGCCGGCATGGCAATGCACCAGCAGATGCGCGCCCGGCCGCGGTTCGCGGACCACCGCGCGGCCAAACGTCAGCAGCGCCTGAACATCCTCCGCCGAAGGCGCAATCTTGCCGGGCTCCTCATCAATGATGTCGTCGAAGCGCAATTCCAGCTTCTCATGCTCGCCATAGGTGCCGAATACCTCCGGCACGGGATGCTCCGGGTCGAGGATGGAAAGCACATGTGTGACCCGCATGTTGGCGTGTGCCGCCAACTCGTTTAGCCCGCAAATGGTGATGTGAAAGGGAATATGCATTACCGGGCACGATAACGCGATTGGCCGGGGGGTCAAACTATATGTTGCGGTCTCTCAATAGAATCTTGAGAATCTTGGCGCCGCGCCACGCGGGTGACAAGCCTGCGGCGGAGCGGCTAAGCTGCCATGGCCTGAGAAGGGGAGCTACATGCTGGGTTTGGAGATTGTCCTAACACTGCTCGTGTTGGGAGTGGCGGCGGTTTACCTGCACGACACACGGCAGAACAAGCACACCATTTTGCGCAACTACCCGGTCATCGGCCATATCCGCTATTTTGCCGAGACCTGGGGCGAGTACATGCGCCAATACCAGTATCTGCCGGACTGGGCGGAGCGTCCCTTCAACCGGCTGGAACGCTCCTGGGTGTACCGCTCTGCCAAGGGGCTTTCCAACCTCATCAGCTTCGGTTCGGAGAATGCGCCGAGCTTCATCTTCCGCAACGCCGCCTTTCCGGTGCTGGATGAGGAGAAGAAGCCGTACCCTGGCAAGCAGATCGGCGTGACGGACGGCCCTGGTGCCTGCCGCGAGCCTTTTTTGGCGAAGAGCTTCTTCAATGTCTCCGGCATGTCCTACGGCGCTTTGAGCCATGCGGCGGTGAACGCGCTCTCGCGCGGGGCGAAGATGGCCGGGGTCTGGATGAGCACCGGCGAGGGCGGGCTCTCGCAATTCCATCTTGATGGCGGCGCGGACCTGATCATGCAGATCGGCACGGCGAAATACGGCGTGCGCGACGAGCAAGGCAGCCTTTCCGAAGACCGCCTGCGCGAGATCGCGGCTTATCCGCAGGTGAGGATGTTCGAGGTGAAGCTGGCGCAGGGGGCGAAGCCCGGTAAGGGTGGCATTCTCCCCGGCCATAAGGTGACACCGGAAATCGCCAAGATCCGCGGCATCCCCGTGGGGCAGGACAGCGTCTCGCCGAACCGGCACACGGATATCGGCAACATCCAGGAGCTGGGCGCGTTCATCGAGCGCGTACGGCGCGTTACTGGCAAGCCGGTGGGGGTGAAGTTCGTGCTTGGCGACCCGCGCTTCGTGGATGAATGGTTCGACGACTGCGCCAACAACCCGGCGAATTGCCCGGATTATATTCAGATCGACGGCGGCGAGGGCGGCACCGGCGCCGCGCCGGAACCGCTGGCCGATTACGTGGGCCTGCCCATCACCCAGGCGCTGCCCTATATAGCTGGGCTGCGCTACGAGCACGGGCTGCAGAACCGCATCCGCATTATCGCCTCAGGCAAGCTGATCACGCCGGACAAGGTGGCCTGGGCGCTGTGCATGGGTGCGGATTTCGTGTCCTCCGCGCGCGGCTTCATGTTCTCGCTGGGCTGCATCCAGGCGATGAAATGCGGCTCCGGCCGCTGCCCCTCCGGCATCACCTCCGTGGATGAGCGGCTGATCAAGGGGCTCGATCCGGCGGACAAGGCGGTGCGCGTGGCGCGCTATGCGCAGAAGATGCGCGACGAGGTGGAGATCATCGCCCATTCTTGCGGGCTGACGGATACGAGTTTCTTCGCGCCGAAACATGTCACCGAGATCGAGCGCGGCGTGGCGGGATTCAGGGCGCAACCCGGCTGATGTATCTGCTGCCGCTGTTCCTCCTGGCCGCTGGGCTGAACATCCTGCTCGGCGCGGGGGCCTGGCCCTCAGTGCTTGCGGGCAATCTGCAGGACCCGGATTCCTACATGCGCCTGCTCCGCATCGAGCAGGGCATACGCGCCGGGCATCTGCTCACCAGCGTGGCGGGGGATCAGTCCGGCGCCGGGGTGATGGTGGAATGGTCCCGCCTGCTGGATATGGTGTTGTGGCTTATGGCGGCGCCACTGGCGCCGTTCCTCGGCTGGCATAAGGCACTGTTCGCCGCTGGGGTGGCGCTGGGGCCGCTGGGGATGGGATTCCTAGGCGCCGTGCTGGCCTGGGCCGTGGAGCCCTTCGCGCTGCGGCGGCACCTGTGGAGTGCGCCGCTGGCCGCCACCCTGCTGCCTGGTGTGGTGACCATCGCGGTGCCGGGCGTGGTGCATTACCATGTGCTACTGTTGGCGATGATCGCGCTCACCGCCGGGTTTACGGCGCGGGCGTGGCGCGGTGATAGCTGGGCCGGGTTCCTCGCCGGGGTGAGCGGCGGCTTCGCCATATGGCTGACGCCGGAGACCATGCCCTTCGTGCTCATGGCCTATGCCTCACTGGTGCTGCGCTGGTTTGAGGTGCCGAATGCCGGGGTACTCCTCACCACCGCTGCCGGGTGTTTCGACGTGCTGGTGGTGGCGTTGTTCGTGGATCCGCCAGCGGGCGGATATCTGGTGCCGGAAGTGGACCGGCTCTCCTGCGTCTATGCTGTCATGGCGCTGCTGTTTCTGGCCGGGGCGGCGGTGCTAACCCGGCTGCCGAACAGGCGGTGGCGCGGCCTGGCCGGGTTTGCCGTGCTGGCGGCGCTGTTCGGCGTGTGGGTGGCGATATTTCCAGGGGTGGTGCTGGGGCCCTACGGCATTCTGCCGCCGGATGAAGCGAAGGCGTTCTTCGGCGTCATTACCGAGCAAATGCCCGTGCGTGGACGGGAGCTGGCGGTGTTCCTGTTCCCCGGCGCCTTCGCCCTGGCTTATGCGCTGTGGCACGGCCTGCGGCGGGAGGACAAGGGCGCCGCACTGCTGACGCCTGACCTGCTGAAGCCGCGGGGCAATGGCCGCATCGTGTGGCTGTATCTGGCGCTGTGCGGCGCGGTGGCGCTGGCGCTGGGGGCGAAATTTCTGCTCTTCGTCGGGTTCGCCACGGCCTTTGCCGCGGCACTGCTGCCAGTGGCGATCAGCCGGGCGACTGCCGATCTGGCGGAGAAGCCGCAACTCGCCGGCTTGGCGCGGGTGGGCCTGTTGGCTCTGGTGCTGGGCGTGCCGGAACTGGCGGCGATCGCCAGCCCCGCGCAAAAGGCGGCAGCTGCCGTCTCCGCGCACAGCTACCCGAGCTGCAAGCTGCACGATACCGCGCCGCTGGTCGTTCAGGCTGCCGGGCAAGTGGTGCTGGCCGAGCCGGATGATGCGCCCGAGCTGCTCTACCGCACGCAGGTGAAGACAGTGGGTTCGCTGTTCCACCACGGCATCGCCGGGTACATGCGCGACCGTGCGGCTTGGCGTGTGGTGCCGGGCAGCGCCATTCCGCCAGAGGTCGCCGCCACAGGGGCTGCCTATGTGTTGTTCTGCCCGAGTCCCGCGCGCTACCTGCTGGTCGCGGACTTGCCGAAGGACACGCTGTGGGATGCGCTTGAGGCAGGCACCCCGCCTCCATGGCTGGTCAAGGCGGGGGAGAACGCCGATGGCTGGGTGCTTTACAAAACAACCCGCTGAAGCCGGCCGCCCGTGAGCGGCTCTGGCACGCCGGTGGTCGAGGGCAAAGAGAGCGGCAGGCCGCGCAGGGAGCGCACGGCGAGATAGGCGAAGCATTGCGCCTCCAGTGCATCGCCATTCCAGCCCGCTGCCTCCACCGGCTGCACCGGCACTGGGAATTGCTCGGCCAGTAGCCGCATCAGGTGCTTGTTGTGCCGCCCCCCTCCGGCCACCAGCACACGCAGCGGCGGGGCAGGCACTGGCGCGCGAGCGATGGCAGTGGCGGAAAACGCGGCCAGTGTCGCGGCGGCATCCGCGGGGCTCAGCCCCTCGATGGCCTGGGCGATAAGGCTGGAGAAGGTCAACCGGTCCAGCGATTTCGGCGCCGGGCGGGCAAAGTACGGGTGGGCCAGGAGGGTGGCAAGCCTGGCTTCGTCCACCCGGCCCGAGGCCGCCAGTGCACCGTTCTCGTCATAGGGCTTGCCCAGATGTTTCTGAGCCAGATCGTCCAGCGGGCCGTTGCCGGGGCCGGTGTCGCAGGCGATGATCTCGCCGCTCGGCCCGAGCCAAGTGATGTTGGCGACGCCTCCGATATTCACCACCAGCAGCGGCTTGGGCAGCTTTGCCGCCATGGCGGCGTGGAACAGCGGCGCGAAAGGCGCCCCCTGGCCGCCTGCAGCCACGTCGGCACTGCGGAAATCATGCACCACGGGAATGCGCGTGATATGCGCAAGCAGCTCGGCATCACCGATCTGCCAGGTGCGGTGTGCCTCGGGCGCATGCAATATCGTCTGCCCGTGGAAGCCGATGACATCCGCCGAGCGCCCGACCATGCTGACAGCGATCGCGTGATCGCGGGTGAGCCGCTCTTCCACCTGCTTCAGGAACGGGTCGTCCGCAGTGAGGGTGGAGGCGAGGTCCAGCAAATGGCGCAGATCGGAGCGTAGGCTGTCCTCGTAACGCAGCATCACGCAAGGGCCGAAATGGGTGATCCGCTCGCCATCCGTCTCGATCCAGGCGGCATCCACGCCATCCAGCGAGGTGCCGGACATGAGGCCGATGGCGCGGAGCGGGGCAGGGTTGGCGGGCATGGACATTGTGCTAAGCGGAAGCGGTAAAATAGTTAAGGGGTGGCATGCGCGGGTTGGCCGGAAGATTGCAGGAATATGCGGGCGTGGCCGGGAAAATGGGCGCCTGGGGGCTGCTTGTGTCGTTCTGGGGACTTTGGTTTGGGGTGTTCGTTCATTTCATGCTGCCCCGCTTGCACTACCTCGCCGGCCCGGGCCTGATTGACAACGACCAGCCTTGCGGCAAGCCGGAATGTGATTTCTCCGACTTCTGGCGAGCCGGCTTCACAGCGCGGATGCCGGTGGAAAAACTGCAGCATCTTTCGCTGCCCTTGCAGCCCGGCGCGTTGTTTCCGCTGCCTGGTGGTTACCACGAGGGCTTTCCCTACCCCCCGCCGATACTGCTGCCCGCCGCGGCGGTTTCACATTTGCCCTTCGAGCTAGGCTTTTTCACGTGGACCCTGGCGTGGCTGGCCCTGGCGATGGCGGCGCTGCGCTGGGCCCGGCTCTCCTGGCCGGTCATCGTGCTGGCGCTGCTCAGCCCTGCCGCGCTGTGGAACACCATGCTGGGGCAGATGGGTGTGGCTGGCGGCGCGCTGCTCGTCGCGGGGCTGCTCCGGGCGTCCGAGCGGCCTCTCAGCGCGGGTTGCCTGCTGGGCTTGCTCGTGTGCAAGCCGCAAACCGGAATTCTGGTGCCAGCGGCGCTGCTCGGCATGCGCAGCTGGCGCGGCATCGCCGGTTTCGCCACCGTATGCGCGGTGCTGATTCTGCTTACCTTCGCCCTGTTCGGGCGGTCTGTCTGGCAGGAATATCTGGGCCATGGGCGGCAGGGGGGCGTCTCTCTCCTGACAGCCGCTTTCTCGCCGCATACATTCGAGGGCAGTGGGGTTTCGGTATTCTGGATGCTGCGCAGCCTCGGAAGCGGAGTCCAGCTGGCCAGCGCGATCCAGCTGGCTGCGGCGGCACTGGTAATGGGCGGGATCGCCTGGATTTGGGCCCGTGCCACCATGCCCCTGTTGAATAAGGCAGCACTCACGGTGCTGCTGTCTCTTCTGGCCACGCCCTATGGCTACACAGACGACATGGTGGCCTCCTCGATCATGCTCGCCGCACTTGCGGAACGGCGCCAGTGGCGGTTTGGCCTGAGGGAAGCGGTGTTCTGGCTTTGGCCAGCCTTCTGCCCGACGGTCTCAGTCGCCTCCGGCGTGTTGTTCACGCCGCTTGTGGTGGCGCTGGCGGCGTTGACCGTGTGGCAGCCCACGGCTTTGCGCGCCCGTGCCGCTGTGCTACCGCCCCGGCCCACAGGAGCGTGATGATGGCGAAAAGCGAATTTCTGG
>DATIWS010000005.1:0-8894 GCA_035519275.1 Acidocella sp.
TGGCGGACCCGACGCGATTCGAACGCGTGACCTTTGCCTTCGGAGGGCAACGCTCTATCCAGCTGAGCTACGGGTCCGTGCCGTTTCCTTCTATCCGCAAACCACCCCATCCGGCAACGGGGCGCGGGCCTTAAACCTTGCCGTGGCAGTATTTAAACTTCTTGCCCGAGCCGCAGGGGCACGGCGCGTTGCGCGGCGTCGCCGCCCAGGTTTCCGGCTTGGCTGGGTCCACGTCTTCCCCGCGGTAGGGGCGCACGCGGTCGCTTTCGTGCACCACTGGCTCGGTCAGCGCCAGCTCGGGTGCCACATGGCCCGGCAGCGGGTGGCTTTCGGTCATCGGCACCGGCGGCGGGGGCGGCGGGACGGCTGGCGTCTCGGTCACCATCACATGCGCCAGCGAGCCTGTCACGCGCTCCTTCAGCTCGTCGAGCATGGCGGCGAACATGGCGAAGGCCTCGCGCTTGTACTCGTTCAGCGGGTCGCGTTGGCCATAGCCGCGCAGGCCGATACCCTGGCGCAGATAATCCAGCGCCAGCAGATGCTCCTTCCACACATGGTCCAGCGTCTGCAGCAGGATCGATTTCTCGATGTAGTTGGTCAGCTGCTCGCCGAATTTCGCCGCCTTGGCCGAGGCTGCTTCCGCCGCCGCCTGCTCGATACGCTCGCGCAGATGAACCTCGTCGATCCCCTCTTCCGCCGCCCAGTCCACGATCGGCAGGTCCAGCGCCAGCACGCGGTTGAGGTCGGCGGCCAGCTCGGCGCTCTGCCACTGCTCGGGGAAGGCCTTCTCGGGGATGCGGTTGGCGACGAGGGTCGCGATCACATCCTCGCGCAGCTCGGCGACGATATCGGAAACGCTCTCCGCGCTCATGAACTCGCGGCGCTGGGCATACACCTCCTTGCGCTGGTCGTTCATCACGTCGTCGTATTTCAGCACGTTCTTGCGCATGTCGAAATTGCGGATCTCGACCTTCTTCTGCGCCTTCTCCAGGGCCTTGTTGATCCAGGGGTGGATGATCGCCTCGCCGTCGCGCAGGCCGAGGCGCTGCAGCATCCCGCCCATGCGGTCGGAGCCGAAGATGCGCATCAGGTCGTCTTCCAGCGACAGGAAGAAGCGCGAGGCACCGGGGTCGCCCTGCCGGCCGGAGCGGCCGCGCAGCTGGTTGTCGATGCGCCGGCTCTCATGCCGCTCGGTGCCGATCACGAACAGCCCGCCCGCCGCCTTCACCTTCGCGTGGTTGGCATCGATCTCGACCTTCAGCGCCGCCGGGTCCACGCCCGCCTCCAGCGCCAGGCGCATCTCGTAATTGCCACCGAGCTTAATGTCCGTGCCGCGCCCGGCCATGTTGGTGGCGATGGTGATCGCCCCCGGCGCGCCGGCCTGGGCCACGATCGTCGCCTCCTGCTCATGGAAGCGCGCGTTCAGCACGCTGTGCCTGATTCCCTTCCGGTCCAGCAGGGCGGAGATGATCTCGCTCTTCTCGATGCTGGTGGTGCCGACCAGCACCGGCTGGCCGCGGCCGCGGCATTCCTCGATCAGCGTCGCCACCGCCTCATATTTCTCGCCTGCGCTGCGGTACACCTCGTCATGCTGGTCGTCACGCGCCACCGCCACGTTGGTCGGGATCTCGACAACGGAGAGCTTGTAGATCTGGTCGAACTCGTCCGCTTCGGTCATGGCCGTGCCGGTCATACCGGCGAGCTTGGGGTACAGGCGGAAATAGTTCTGGAAGGTGATGGAGGCCAGCGTCTGGTTCTCCTGCTGCACCTGCACCTTTTCTTTCGCTTCCAGCGCCTGGTGCAGGCCGTCGGAGTAGCGGCGCCCCTCCAGCATGCGGCCGGTGAACTCGTCGATGATGACGATCTTGTCCTCGCGCACGATGTAATCCACGTCCCGTGCGAACAGGGTGCGGGCGCGCAGGCTCTGCTGCACATGGTGCACGATCGAGACATTGGCGAGGTCGTACAACCCGCCACTGGGCAGCAGCCCGTCGGCGCGCAGCATGTCCTCCACCGTCTCGGCGCCCGGCTCCGTCATCGTCACGGTGCGGGCCTTCTCATCCTTCTCATAAAATTCATGCTTGCCGTCCTCGCCGACCTTGCCCTGGGCCAGGAAGACGGCAACCACCTCGTCCACCTTGGCGTAGAGCTCGGTGGGTTCGTCGGACGGGCCGGAGATGATCAGCGGGGTGCGGGCCTCGTCGATCAGGATGGAGTCCACCTCGTCCACGATGGCGAAGTGGAACGGCCGCTGGACCATGTCCTCCAGCCGGTACTTCATGTTGTCGCGCAGATAGTCGAAGCCGAACTCGTTATTCGTGCCGTAGGTGATGTCGGCGGCGTAGGAAGCGCGGCGGGAGGGCTCGTCCAGCCCCGGCACGATCACCCCGGTGGACATGCCAAGGAAGCCGTAGAGCTGGCCCATCTGGGCGGCGTCGCGCCGGGCCAGGTAGTCGTTCACGGTAACCACGTGCACGCCAAGCCCGGTCAGGGCGTTCAGGTATACGGCGAGGGTGGCCACCAGGGTCTTGCCCTCGCCGGTCTTCATCTCGGCGATCTTGCCGTCATGCAGCACCATCCCGCCGATCAGCTGCACGTCGAAATGGCGCATCCCCAGCACGCGCCTGGAGGCCTCGCGCACCACGGCGAAGGCCTCGGGCAGCAGGTCGTCCAGCGTCTCGCCCGCTTCAAGCCGGGCGCGGAAGGCAGCCGTTTTGCCCTGAAGTGCTGCATCGTCCAGCGCCGAAACCTCGGGCTCCAGCGCATTAATGGCGGCGACGCGCCGGCGACAGGCTTTCAGCACACGGTCGTTACTGGTTCCGAAAATGGCGCGGGCAAAGCTGGCAAACATGCTGGGGCGGAATCCGCTTTATATTAAAGGAAAGTCTGCCTGTTCACATAGTCGCGGGGGGGTAGCGGGTCAAATCAGCCTCTACAGCAGCACGTATTCCTTGGGCGTCAGCGGCTCCGGCGGGGCGTCGCCCAGGGCTTCCGCGGCGGCGATCTCGATATTGCGCACCAGCCCGTCCAGCGGCAGCCCGTTCAGGGCCGTGGTGAACGGCTCCTCCAACTCCTCGCCCAGCGCGTCCAGGCCCAGGAAGGCATAGGCCAGCACCAGGGTGAGCAGCGGGGTCGCCATGCCCAGAGTATCGACCATGCCGAAGGGCAGCAGCAGGCAGATCAGCCACACGCTCCGGTGCAGCATCAGCGAATAGGCGAAAGGCATCGGCGTGTTGCGCAGCCGCTCGCAGGCGGTCTGGATGCTGGTCATGCCGTCCAGGTGGTCGGAGAACAGGCGGTAGATTATGTCGCTGATCTGCCCGGCGCGCATTTGCGCCGCGAAGGCCTCGGCCAGCTGCCGCAGCGCCTCGCCGGAGCGGTTGGGCGGCATCGGCACGGGGGCGCGCAGCTGGTCGCGCAGCGCGCGGGCGAATTCCGGCACCAGCAGGGCCGCGTGCCGCCGCACGCCGCCAGCCTCGGGCAGCAGCACCACGACATCGCGCAGCAGGCTGCGGCTGATGCTGAACAGCGCGCCCCATTGCTTGCGCCCCTCCCACCAGCGGTCGTAACAGGCGCTGTTGCGGAAGCCGAGGAAGATGGACACGCCCAGCCCCAGCAGGGTGAACGGCGCCGGATTGACCTCCGTGAACCAGCCGGGCCGGACATGCTGCAGCAACACCGCGGCGGCGGAGAGAGCCGCCACCAGCAGCAGGCGCGGCGCGATGACGGGCAGCACCGAGCCGCGCATGGCGTAGAGCAGAACGAGCCCGGTCGGGCGGGGGCGGACGATCATGCCCGCCGCTTACACTCTCGGCGCGAGGCGGGCCAGTCTTGCCGGTTGCACGGCTTTGCCGCATAGAAAACGGGCCAAAAAGGAAAGTTTCAACCCTATGCGCCGTTACACTCTGCGTTCCGTCCTCGCTGCCGCCACCCTGTTCGTAGCCCCCGCCGCCTTCGCCCAGTCCAGCGCCCCCGCGGCTGCGGCCGCCCCGGCGAACGCCAACCCGGTGGTCGCCACCGTCAACGGCATCAAGATCTACATGAGCGACATCCAGGCCGACGCGCAGAGCGCCCCCGCGCAGGTGCAGCAGCTCCCGCCGGACCAGCTCTACCCGCTGCTGGTCAACCAGGAGGTGGACCGCAAGGCCCTGCTGGTCGCGGCGCAGAAGGAAGGCCTGCAGAACAACCCGGACGTGGCCAAGGCCATGCAGAACGCCGCCAACATCCGCCTGGAGAACGCCTACATGCAGGAGAAGGTCGCCCCGCAGGTGACCGACACCGCCGTGCAGGCCGCGTATAACCGCGACTACGCCGGCAAGCCGGGCCCCGAGCAGGTCGAGGCGCGCCACATTTTGGTGCAGACCCAGCAGCAGGCCCAGGACATCATCAACCAGCTGAACAAGGGCGCGAACTTCGCCAAGCTGGCCGAGAAGGACAGCATCGACCCCGGCGCGAAGAACGGCGGCGAACTCGGCTGGTTCTCGCAGGACGAGATGGTCCCGGCCTTCGCCACTGCCGCCTTCGCCCTCAAGCCCGGCCAGTACACCAAGACCCCGGTGCAGACGCAGTTCGGCTGGCACGTGATCCTGTGCGAGGGCAAGCGCACCGCGCCGACCCCGCAGCTGTCCGATGTGTCTGAGCAGATCAAGCAGAAGCTGGCCAACCAGGCCGTGCAGGCGGTGCTGGACCAGGCCCGCGGCCAGGTACAGATCCAGACGTTCAACGCCGACGGCACCCCCGCCAAGCCCGCCGCCCCGGCCCCGGCCGCGGGCAACTCGTCCAAGTAACATGGCAGGCGCGCTTCCCACCTCGCCGCTGGCTCTGCCGCTGCCCGCACTGCCCCCCATTGCCGGGGTGCGGATGGCAACGGCGGAGGCCGGCATCCGGTACAAGGGCCGCACGGACGTGCTGCTGGCGGAATTCGCGGAGGGCACCACCGTCGCCGGTGTGTTCACCAGGAATCTCTGCCCTGGCGCGCCCGTCACCTGGTGCCGCGAGGCGCTGGACGGCGGACTCGCCCGCGGCCTGGTGGTGAACGCGGGCAACGCCAATGTGTTTACCGGCCTTGCCGGTGTGCGGGCGGTGGAGGAGACGGCCCGCGCCGCCGCCGCCACGCTCGGCACCAAGGCGGAGAGGATCTTCCTCGCCTCCACCGGCGTGATCGGCGAACCCCTCCCCGCGCACAAGATCGTCGCGGTGATGGACGAGCTGAAGGCCACGCTCGAGGCGGACCGCTTCGCCGAGGCCGCGAAGGCGATCATGACCACCGACACCTTCCCCAAGGCCGCCACGCGCACCGCACGGATCGGCGGCGTGGAGGTGCGGATCAACGGCATCGCCAAGGGCAGCGGCATGATCGCGCCAGACATGGCGACCATGCTGAGCTTCATCTTCACCGACGCTGCCATCCCCGCCCCGGCCCTACAGGCCATGCTGGCCAAGGGCGTGGAGACCACGTTCAACTGCGTCACCATCGATTCCGACACCTCGACCTCGGACACGGTGCTGCTCTTCGCCACCGGCCACGCGGGCAACGCGCCGACGGAGGATCCCGGCCACCTCGCCGATTTCCGCCGCGCCCTGCACGAGGTGCTGCATGAGCTGGCGCTGATGGTGGCGCGCGATGGTGAGGGCGCGCAGAAGCTCGTGACCATCAACGTGGAAGGCGCTGTCTCCAACCATTCGGCCAAGCGCATCGCCATGACGATCGCCAACTCCCCGCTGGTGAAGACCGCCATTGCCGGTGAGGACGCGAACTGGGGCCGTATCGTGATGGCCGTGGGCAAGGCCGGCGAGCCGGCCGACCGGGACAAGCTCGGCGTCGCCGTGGGCGGCGTGTGGATGGCCCAGGCCGGCGGCGTGGTCCCCGGTTACGACGAAACCCCGGTTGTCGCACACATGAAGGGCCGGGAGATCGAGATCACGGTCGATATCGGGCTGGGCGAAGGCCGCGCCACGGTTTGGACCTGCGACCTCACCCACGGCTATATCGACATCAACGGCTCCTACCGGAGCTAAAACTCTACTCTGGTGGCCATTCAGCACTCTCTTCTGCGCTTCCGGTGCTCACGTACTTAACGTACGCTCCGCGCCGGTTCTCGAAAAAACACGCTGACTGACTCACCAGAGCGAGTTTCCAAGCAGACTCTAACCCACCTCCAGGCGGGGCGCTGGCGCCCTTGCCGGGAATTCATTCGCCTCGATAAGCGTCAGCAGCCCCTGCACGATCTGCGCCGGGCTGGGCGGGCAGCCCGAAATCATCAGGTCCACCGGCAGCACGCTGTCCGTCCCGCCGGAAATGGCCGGCGAGCCCTTGAACACACCGCCATCCACAGCGCAATCGCCCACCGCCACCACCAGCACCGGGTCGGGCATGGCCGCGCGCGCCTGGAGCAGCGCCTCGCGCATGTTCCTCCCCGAAACACCGGTGACGAGCAGGATGTCCGCATGGCGCGGGCTGGGGGTGAAGCTTAAGCCATACTGCGTCAGGTCATGCACCAGGTTTTGTGTCGCGCGCAGCTCCAGCTCGCAGGCGTTGCAGCTGCCCGCCGGCACGTGGCGGATGGCGAGCGAGCGCCCGAGCCTGGAGGTCCCGACCCGCTCGCGCAGGCTGTTCACCACCGCCGGGTCCGCCGTGCGCGGCAGGGGAGCGCGGGAGAGCAGGTGCCGTGCGACCGTCTTCCACATTACAGGTCCACCCCTGAATACGAGCCGTTGATGGATTTATTGATCAGCGGGAAATCGGCGAGGATCGCGGTCGCCGCCGCGTGCTCCAGCAGCGGCCAGTGCAGCGTGCTGGGGTCGGCGATGAACACGTCGGTGATGGCGCCGGACTCGATGTGCAGCCAGTACCAGACCGGGCCGCGGAAACTCTCGGCCACGCCCAGCCCATCGCCGCTGCCCATGGGCGGGGCGATGGCGATCGGGGTGTCAGGCAGGGCGTGCAGCATGTCGCGGATCAGGCGGATGCTCTCCGGGATTTCCGCGAGGCGGATGCGGATGCGCGCGGCGACGTCGCCATCCCGCTCCACCGGCACGTAGAGGGCGAAGGTCTCGTAGGGCGGGTAGCCGGGCAGCAGCCGGGAATCGTGCGTCTGGCCCGAGGCACGACCCGCATAGCCCCCGGCGGCATAGGCGGCGGCGAGAGAAGGCGGCACGATGCCGGTGCCGACCACGCGGTCCTGCAGGCTGGCGTAATCCTCGAACACCCGCTTCAGGCTGGGCAGTTCCGCCTCCAGCGCGTCCAGCGCGTCCAGTATCGCCGCGCCGCCGCCGGTGGCGATGTCGCCCGCCACGCCGCCGGGGATCACCATGTCCATCATCAGCCGGTGGCCAAAAGCCGCCGCGCAAGCCGCGCAGATCCGCTCACGTGCCAGGGCGAAGCGGGAGTCGAGGAAGGCGAACCCGGCATCCCCGGCGATGGCACCGATGTCGCTGGTATGGTTGGCGAGGCGCTCCAGCTCGGCCATCACCGCGCGCAGATAGACGGCGCGGGCCGGAGCTTCCAGCCGCAGCGCCGCCTCGGCCGCATGGGCGAAGGCGGTGCCGTGCGCCACCGTGGCATCGCCCGAGACACGCGCGGCAAAGCGCGCGGCCAGGCGCGGGGACTTGCCCCGGATCATCCCCAGCGTGCCCTTATGCGCGTAGCCCAGCCGGGCCTCCAGCTTCAGCACCTTCTCGCCGATGACCGAGAAGCGGAAATGCCCGGGCTCGATGATCCCGGCATGGACCGGCCCCACCGCCACCTGGTGCACGCCCTCCAGCTCAGGGGATTTGAAGTCCGGCCAGGGGCCTCGGCCATCCGCCTCGCGGGAATGCTCAATGGCCGGGCGGGTATCCGCGGCACCTATGGCGGTATGGCCGTTAAGGTCCCGCGCCAGGCGCTGGAACCAGCCGGCGCCGGCATGGGGCAGAGCCGGGTAGGCGCCATCCACCAGCTCCACCGCCACCAGCTCCCCCGGCTCGTACAGCGCGTAGGCGTGGCGCGCATCCGTCCACAAAGCGATGAACCGGCCCTGATGCGCCTGCCAATCCTCGTGGGAGAGCAGGATCATTTCAGCGCCTCCGCGACGTCGGAGAGCAGATGCACCAGCATCGGCGGCATGGCGAAGGCCAGCACCACCGAGAGCGCCAGATGCAGGGTGACGAGATGCGTCTCCGGCGTGGCCTTTGCTGGCTTGGTGTGCGCCGGGGCGCGGCCATACACCAGCGGCCCGAAATTGCGCAGTATGGCGATGGCGCAGAGCAGCAGCCCCAGCCCCAGCGGCAGCGAGGCCCAGGGGCTGCGCTGGATGGTCTGGCTGATGATGATGAACTCCGAGGCGAACAGGCCCGAGGGCGGCAGGCCGGTAAGGCCGAACATCGCCGCCCCCAGCACAAGCGCTGTGTACTTGTTGGAGTGGATCAGCCCGCGCAGATGCGAGAAGCCGTAATGCCCGGGTGCTGTGGAGCCGCGCAGCGCCGCCGCGCGGATGAGCACCTGCAGCAGCGCGGATTTGATGAGCGTGTGCAGCAGCATGTGCAGCAGCCCGCCGAAGACTGCCGCAGCACCACCGATCCCGAAGGCAAACGCCGCGATGCCGGAATGCTCGATGGAGGAGAAGCCGAAGAAGCGCCGCGCATCACGCCTGCGGGAGAAGGAAAAGGCGGCCAGGAAGAGCGAGGCCAGCCCCAGCGTGAGCAGGAACGGCCCGGGCGGCAAGGCCGTGCCGCCCGACGCGAAATTCGCCTGCAACAGATGACGGAAGCGCAGAATGGCGATCAGCGCCACGTTCAGCATCGGGCCGGAGAGCGAGGTGGTGAGCGGCGCCGGGCCTTCGGCATAGGCGTCCGGCAGCCAGCCATGCAGCGGCACCAGCGCCGCCTTGGTGCCGTAACCGAACAGAATCAGCACG
>DATIWS010000006.1:0-10597 GCA_035519275.1 Acidocella sp.
AGCATCACGCGGTCGATCTTGTGCAGAGTGAGGTTGATGCGGTGGTCGGTCACCCGGCCTTGTGGGAAGTTGTAGGTACGGATGCGCTCGGATCGGTCGCCCGTGCCCACCTGGCCCTTGCGGTCGGCGGCGCGGGTGGCATCCACGCTGGCGCGCTGCTGCTCGAACATGCGCGAGCGCAAAATTTTCATCGCCTTGGCGCGGTTCTTGTGCTGGCTGCGCTCCTCCTGCATCGCCACCACGATGCCGGTGGGAATATGCGTGATGCGCACCGCCGACTCCGTCTTGTTCACGTGCTGGCCGCCGGCGCCGGAAGCGCGGTACACGTCGATGCGCAGGTCAGATTCGTTGATGTCCACATCGACTTCCTCGGCCTCGGGCAGTACCGCTACCGTTACGGTCGATGTGTGGATGCGCCCTTGCGTTTCGGTGGCGGGCACGCGCTGCACGCGGTGCACGCCGGATTCGAATTTCAGCTTGGCGAACACGGATTTGCCGGTGATCTCGGCAATGCCTTCCTTCAGCCCGCCCAGCTCGCTCTCATTGTATTCGAGAACCTCGAAGCGCCAGCCCTGCAGTGCGGCGTATTTCTGATAGGCGCCGAACAGCTCGGCGGCGAACAGCCCTGCCTCGTCCCCACCCGCAGCCGGGCGGATCTCCAGAATCCCCGAACGGTCATCGGCTTCGTCCTTGGGCAGCAGCGCCAGGCGGAGCGACATCTCCAGTTCCGGAAGTTTGGCTTTCAGCTCGTGGTATTCGGCCTCGGCGAGATCCTTCATCTCCGGGTCGGCGAGCATGGCTTCCGCCTCCGCCATCGCCTTTTCAGCGGCGCGAAGCTCGTTCACCCGCTCCTCGATCGGCTCCAACTCGGCGAGTTCCTTGGAGGCCTTCACGAAGGCATCGCCCGCCAGCGTGCCGGAGAGCATGAAGCGCAGTTCCTCGGCGCGGGCGAGAATGCGGTCCAGCTTGTGGTCGAGATTGCCGCTCATGGTTTCGCCCCGTCATTGCGAGGCGCGCGCAGCGCGGCGCAGCAATCCATCTTTCTTGTCACGGGTACAAATGACGATTGTTGCGTGGTCTGTCTCATGTCCTCAGTAGCTCCGGTAGCGCCTCGGCGGTCACGTCCACCTGCTCGCCGCTGGCGAGGTTCTTGAGCTTCACATCCTCGCCTACCAGCACGGCGAACACGGCGCCGGACTTGTTGGCGCGCTCCAGACGCTTCTTGGCGTTGCCGGAATAGCCGATCTCGGCCGGGATGTTCCCCTGGCGTAGGGTATTGAGAATCTGCAAGGCGGCGGCCTCGCAATCCGCGCCCATCGGGATCACCGCGACTGGCACGGCGGCGCGTGCCGGGGAGTCGATGAGCATCGAAAGACGCTCGATGCCGGCAGCCCAGCCCACGCCCGGCACGGCGGGGCCGCCCATCTGCTCTACGAGGCCGTCATAGCGTCCGCCCGCCAGCACGGTGCCCTGCGCGCCCAGCGCGGTGGTCACGAACTCGAAGGCGGTGTGGTTATAGTAATCCAGCCCGCGCACGATATGCGGGTTATGCTGGTGCGGCACGCCGAAGGCGGTGAGGTAGCTCAGCAGCGCATCGTAGAAGGCGCGGGCTTCGTCCGTCATGCATTCCTGCATCTGCGGCGCATCCGCGGCGATCTTCTTGTCCCCTTCATCCTTGGAATCCAGGATGCGCAGCGGGTTCTTCTCCAGCCGGACCTTGCTGTCCTCCGAGAGGGCGTTCACGAACTTGCTGAAATACTCGACGAGTTTGGCGCGGTACGCGGCACGGCTTTCGGCGTCGCCCAGCGTGTTGATATGCAGCACCACGTCCTTGCCGATGCCCAGCTCACGCAGAATCTGCCAGCCCGCGGCGATGACTTCCGCATCCGCCAGCGGCGTCGCGGGGCCAAGCAACTCGACGCCGATCTGGTGGAACTGGCGGTAACGGCCTTTCTGCGGGCGCTCGTAGCGGAACATCGGACCCGCGTAGAACACCTTCTGCGGCAGCGTCTGCGTCAGCCCATTGGTGATGAGCGCGCGGCACACGCCCGCCGTGCCCTCGGGCCGCAGCGTGACGGAATCCCCGCCGCGATCCTCGAAGGTGTACATCTCTTTGGTCACCACGTCCGAGGTTTCGCCCAAGGTGCGGGAGAACACCTTGGTGTCCTCGAAGATCGGCGTCTGCCATTCGGAGAACCCGTAGAGCGACGTGATCCGCCGAGCCGTTTCCACGACATGAAAATGTCGCGCCGCATCGTCACCGATCAGATCGCGCGTGCCACGGACAGGTTGCAGAACATTCGCCATAGGTTCACCATCAAAATAAAAATCCGGAGCGGCGTCCCGCTCCGGAGGAACAAAAACGCAAAAACCGCAGCTATTCAGCCGCGGCTTTCTCCGCCGCCAGCGCCGCTTCGACCGCCGCCGCCTTGGTCTCCACCAATTCGACCAGATGCTCCACCATCTCCTCGTTGGAGATCGTGTGGTCGGTCTTGCCGGAAGCATAGATCATATGCTTGCCGCCGCCGCCGCCGGTGAGGCCGAGATCGGTCATCAGCGCCTCGCCGGGGCCATTCACCACGCAGCCGATAATGGACAGCGTGATCGGCGTTTTGATGTGTGCGAGGCGCTGTTCCAGCGTCTCCACGGTCTTGATGACATTGAAGCCCTGCCGCGCGCAGCTGGGGCAGGAGATGATGCGCACGCCGCGATGCCGGATGCCAAGCGACTTCAGGATATCCCAGCCGACCAGCACTTCCTCTTCCGGCTCGGCCGAGAGGGAAACGCGCATGGTGTCGCCAATCCCGGCCCAGAGCAGCGAGCCCAGGCCGATGGAGGATTTCACCGTGCCGGCGCGCTTGCTGCCTGCCTCGGTGATGCCGATATGCAGCGGGTGGTCGCACACTTCCGCGAGCTGCTGATACGCCGCAACGGCCATGAACACGTCGGACGCCTTCACCGAGATCTTGAACTCGTGGAAGTCGTGGTCCTGCAAAATCTTCGCATGTTCCAGCGCGGATTCCACCAGCGCGTCGGGGTTGGGCTCGCCGTACTTCTCCAGCAGGTGCTTCTCCAGGCTGCCCGCGTTCACGCCGATGCGCATGGAGCAGTTATGGTCGCGCGCGGCCTTGATGACCTCGCGCACGCGGTCCGGGCTGCCGATATTGCCGGGGTTGATGCGCAGGCAGGCAGCGCCCGCTTCGGCCGCCTCGATGCCGCGTTTGTAGTGGAAGTGAATATCCGCCACCACCGGCACGTTCACCTGCTTGATGATGTGCTTCAGCGCCGCCGTGCTTTCCTCATCTGGGCAGGAGACGCGCACGATATCCACGCCCGCGGCTTCCGCGCGCAGGATCTGCGCCACGGTCGCGTCCACATCGGTGGTCAGCGTGTTGGTCATGGTCTGCACGGAAATCGGCGCATCGCCACCGACCTTCACATTGCCCACGCTGATCTGCCGGGACTTGCGGCGGCCGATCTGCTGGTATTCGCGGTAGTTCATGCACACTCCATCATTTTGTTGTGCCGGGCGTGGCCGGGGCAGGGGATGCAGGGGAAGCGCCGGCAGCGGGCGGTGTCAGCACATAATTGTGCAGAACCACACCCACGGCGCCCAGCGGGGCACCGGCGGTGCCGTTGGTGACAATCTCGGTGCCGCCGGCATTGCCGGTTGTCATGGTCAGCCCGGCTTCCTGCGGCACGGGCCAGGTATCGCCAGCGTGCAGCACCTTGCTGAAGAGGATGTTGCCGGTGGAATCCTGCACCTGGACCCAGGCATCCTGCGTGGCGGTGATGACCATGCCAGCACCCGGTGCGGCCGGTGCTGCCGGGGCAGAAGGCGTGGCAGCGGGGGCGGGGGGTGGCGTTGTCTGCGCTGCCGGGGCGGGCGCGGTTGCGGTCTGCGGTGCTGGCTGGGCAGCTTGCGGCGCCATCTGAGCGGCTTGCGCCGCCGGGGTGTCCGGCTTGGCTACGGGGGCTGCGGTATCGGCGGCCGTGGTCTTCACCACCGGCGGCAGGGCCAGCGGCGCCAACTCGGCCGGCACGGGCGGCACTTTCGAGGCCAAATGACGGTCATCGGCGGTGAAATGGTACCAGAGCCCGTACCCGGCCACCACTGCCACCACGCCCACCAGGGCCAGGGCGCCGCGCGGCACGCCACGGTCAGGCACCGGGGCCAGCACCTTCAGGCTCACATTCTGCGCCTCGCCCAGTTCGCCCGCCTCGCGGAAGCGGCGCAGGATTTCCTCGCCATCCAGCCCGAGGATTCGCGCATAGGCGCGCACGAAGCCGGCCCGGTAAGCGGGGCCGGGCAGGGTGGAGAGGTCGCCCTGCTCGATTGCGGTCAGATATTCGAGGCGGATGCGCAGGCTCTCCGCCACATCAGGCAGTTTCCAGCCGAGGCGTTCGCGCACTTCGCGCAGGCCAGCGCCCACGCGCGCCACGCCGGAGATTGGGTCATGGTCCATTACATCGGTCCCGGTCGGATCATCTGCCATTTGGTGCGGCTTCTATACCTGAATGATCTAAGTCTCAAATCGCCAGGTTGTGCTCGCGCGCCCAGGCCGCGAGCGGTTCCCTGATGCTGCCGCCCGCCGCTCCCGCCCGGCGCAACTCGCGCAGTACAGGGCGCAGCTTGGTGAGGTCGGCCTCCACCAGCACGGCTTTTACTGGCAGGATGGCATTGCCGGACATCGACAGCGTGGTGATTCCCAGGGCCGCGAAGGCCAGGGCATCAAGCGGCCGGCCGGCGGCCTCGCCGCAGACGGAAAGCGGCACGCCCGCTTCCTGGCAAGTGGTGACGAGCTTTTCCAGCAGCTCCAGCACCGGGGCGGAGAGCGTGTCGTAGCGGTCAGCCAGCTCCGGCGTGCCGCGATCGGCGGCGAACAGGAACTGCATCAGGTCGTTGGTGCCCACCGAGATGAAATCAGCCTCGGCCAGCAGGCCGGGGAGCTGGAACAGCAGGGAGGGCACTTCCAGCATCGTGCCGGCTTCCAGCCGCTCCGGGGCGGGGCGGATGCGCGCCGACTCGGCTTCCAGCAGGTCGCGCGCGGTGCGGAACTCCTCCACCGTGGCCACCATGGGGAACATGACGGAGAGCGGCCGCCCCTGCGCGCCCAGCAGCAGCGCCCGGAGCTGGCGGCGCAGGATCGCCGGGCGGTCGAGGGCCACGCGCAAGCTACGCCAGCCCATGGCCGGGTTTTCCTCGCCCATGGAGGTTTCGCCGGGCAGCAGCTTGTCAGCGCCGAGATCCAGCGTGCGGAACTGCACCTTCTTGCCGTTGGCGCGGTCCAGCACGCGGCCATATTCCGCCGCCTGCCCGGCGACATCGGGGATGCCGCCCGCCGCCAGGGCCGCGATCTCTGTGCGGTACAGGCCGATGCCGTCCGCGCCGGTCCTCTCCAGCTGGTCCAGCTCCAGCGCCAGGCCGACGTTCAGCATCAGGCAGATTTCCGTGCCGTCCTTGGTCACGGCCGGCAGGTCGCGATACGCGGCCAGCGCTGCGGCGCGGACCGAGCGGGCTTCCAGCGCGCGGTCATAGACCTGCACCACCTCCGGCTCGGGGCGCAGGATCAGCGTCGCGCCCTCGGCGTCCAGCAGCGCGGGGTCGCCCTCCTGCGCCGCCTCCACCGCGCCGCGGTCCACCTGCAGGGCGGGCAGGCCAAGCGCCCGCGCCAGGATGGCGGCATGGCCGGAGGGGCTGGCTTCCTCGATGGCGACACCGGCGATGCCGCGCGCGTGCCAATCCAGCAGATCGGCGGGGCCAAGGCGGCGGACGAGCAGGATATAGCCATCCGCCCGTTCCGGCTTGGGCGCCATGCCGCCGAGGGCGACCATCAGCCGCCCGACCATGTCCTCGATATCAGCCAGGCGCTCGCGCAGGTACGGGTCGGCGATGCGGCGCATGCGTTCGCGCAGGGTGCGCGCCACCTTGTCCACGGCGGTCTCGGCGGTCAGGCCGTCATTGATCGCATCGCGCACCTGGCTCAGCCAGCCGGAGGACTGCGCCACCATGCGGTACGCCTCCAGCACGTCGCGCGGGGCGTTGCCGCCGGGCAGTGAGCCGGTGATCAGCCCGTCCAGGCTGCGGTTTGCCTCCTCCACCGCCTTGTCGAGGCGCTTCAGCTCGGCTTCCGGGTCGTCGGTGAGCAGCCGGGCGATGGGCGCGGTGGCGCCATAGGGCAATATTTTGCCGCGGGCGGTGCCGGTTGAGAGCACATGGCCGGGGTAGCGCCGGGGCAGGGCCTCGGAGAAGCCTTCCTCACCGACATTGGTGGCCCCGGCCTTGGCCAGGATTTCCGCCAGCAGCATGGCGACGGTGGCCAGCGCCTCCACCTCCACCGTGGAGAATACCCGTGGCTCGTGTGACATCACGCCGATCACGCCCAGCGTCCGCCCGGCGCGTTTCACCGGCACGGCGAGCGTCGAGGCCATGTTCTCCTCGCCCAGCTCGGGGCGGTAGGCGTAGAGCGGGTGGTTCTGCGCGTCGGCGAGGTTCATGATGTCGCCGGAGGCGGCGACCATGCCGACGATGCCTTCCCCAACCCGCAGGCGGGTATGCCCGACGGCGCTGATGTTCAGGCCCTGCGTGGCCGCGAGTTCCAGCTGCTCGCCGGCGCGGGCGACGTAGATGACGCTGGAATCCGCTGACAGCCCCTCGGTCACCAGCTTGGCGAAATCGGCCAGGCTGGCGGTTCCGGAGGCAAGATGTTCCCGCAGCGCGGCAAAAAGATGCCGCGTATCGCCGAATTTCGGCTTGCGTTTGCGCCGCTTGGGCGTGGTTTCAGCCTCGGGCGGCACGCGCAGCCAGGGCGGCGATGGCCTGAGCCTTCAGCGCCGCCAGAATTTCCGCCACCGGCAGGATCTCGGTCACCATGCCGACTGACTGCCCGGCCATGACCGAGCCCGTTTCCACGTCGCCCTCGATCACCGCGCGGCGCAGGGCGCCTGCCCAGAAATGCTCGATTTCCAGCTGCGCGGCGGTCTTGTCCAGCTCGCCCGCCTGGAATTTCTGCACCACCTCAGCCTGGTGCCGCATGAAGCGCTTGGTGCCCTCGTTCATCAGCCCGCGCACGGGGATGACGGGGAAGCGGTCATCCAGCTGCACGCTAGGCAGGGCGTCGCGCGCATTGGCCTTGAGGAAGGACTTCTTGAAATTCTCGTGCGCGATGCTCTCCTTGGCGGCGGCGAACAGCGTGCCAAGTTGCGCCCCGGCAGCCCCCATCTCCAGGTAGCTCAAAATCGCCTCGCCGCGCGCCAGGCCGCCGGCCACGAACACCGGCACATCACGGATATGCGGCAGGATCTCCTGCGCCAGCACGGTCAGTGAGACCGGGCCGATATGCCCGCCCGCCTCGGAGCCCTCGATCACCAGCGCGTCCACGCCCGACTTCACCAGGCGCTTGGCCAGCACCAGGGCCGGAGCGAAGGCGATGACCTTGGCCCCGCCTTCCTTGGCGGCCTTGATGTGCGCGGCGGAGGGAATGCCGCCCGCGAACACCACGTGGCCGACCTTCTGGCGCACGCAGACCTGGATCAACTCGTCCAGCTGCGGGTGCATGGTGATCAGGTTCACGCCGAAGGGCTTGTCCGTCAGCGCCTTGGCTGCCTCGATCTCTTTCGTCAGCAGCTCAGGCGGCATCGCCCCGCAGGCGAGCACGCCGAACCCGCCGGCATTGGAGATGGCGGAGACCAGGTGGCGTTCGCTCACCCAGCTCATCGCCCCGGCCATGATCGCGTATTCGGTGCCGAGGAATTCCCGGCCCCGCCGGGTCAGCGCCTCGAACTCCGCGGCGGCCTGTGAGTTCATCTCAAGCATCGAGCTGGTACGCCGTGTGCAGGGCGCGGACCGCCAGTTCGGTGTACTCAGCGGCGACCAGCACGCTCACCTTGATCTCGGAGGTGGAGATGACCTGGATGTTGATGCCGCGCTCGGCCAGCGTCCTGAACATCGTGCCGGCGACGCCCGCATGGCTGCGCATGCCCACGCCGACGACCGAGATCTTCGCCACGTTCTGATCTGTGACCAGTTCGGCGAAGCCGATCTCCTTCTGCGCGGCCTCAAGTGCTGCCTTGGCGCGCAGGAAGTCGGTCTTGCCCACGGTGAAGGTCACGTCCGTCGTCCCATCGGCGGAGACGTTCTGCACGATCATGTCCACATTGATGCCCGAATCGGCCAGCGGTACGAACACGGCGGCGGCGATGCCCGGACGGTCCGGCACGCGGCGGACGGTGATTTTGGCTTCATCCCGCGAATAGGCGATGCCGGCGACGATTTCCTGTTCCACGACTTCTTCCTCATCAACAACCAATGTACCCGGGATATCGGCAAAGCTGGAGAGCACCTGCACGCGCACATGCTCCTTCATCGCCAGCTCCACCGAGCGGGTCTGCAGCACTTTCGCCCCCACGGAGGCGAGTTCCAGCATTTCCTCGTAGGTGATCTTACCCAGTTTACGCGCGCTCGGCACAATTCGCGGATCGGTTGTGTAAACCCCGTCCACGTCCGTGTAGATATCGCACTGGTCAGCCTTCAGCCCGGCGGCCAGCGCCACGGCCGAGGTGTCCGACCCGCCGCGGCCCAGCGTGGTGATGCGGTTGTCCGGGCCGATGCCCTGGAAGCCGGTGACCACGGGCACCTGGCCCCTCTTCATGCGCTCGATCAGTTCCTCTCCGTCGATCGACTCGATGCGCGCCTTGCCGTGCTGGCCGTCGGTTTCCACCGCGACCTGCCAGCCCTGCCAGCTGCGCGCGTCCTGCCCCAGCTCCTGCAGGGCGATGGCCATCAGACCGGCGGTTACCTGCTCGCCAGTGGCGACCACGGCATCGTATTCCCGCGCGTCGAACAGCGGGGAGAGCTGCTGGCACCAGGAAACCAGCTGATTCGTCTGTCCCGCCATGGCGGAGACGACCACGGCCACCTCGTTGCCCTTGTCCACCTCGGCCTTCACCCGCTTGGCTGCATTGCGGATGCGGTCAAGATCGGCCACCGAGGTGCCGCCAAACTTCATAACGATACGCGCCATACTATAACCCTTGTGGAAAACCGCCGGCCGCGTCACATAGCGGCGGAGAAAAGTTTCGGCAATGCAGCACCCTTCCGTGATCCCTCAAGAAATCGCCCAATTCAACGCCCTCGCGGCGCGCTGGTGGGATGCGAGCGGGCCGATGCGGCCCTTGCACATGATGAACGGGCCCCGTGCCGCGTGGGTGGCGGAGCGGGTGCGCAACCTCGTCGGGCCCGGGGTGGAGATCCTGGATGTGGGCTGCGGCGCCGGGTTGCTGGCCGAGGCGCTGGCCAAACAGGGCTTCGACGTTCTGGGCGTGGATGCCGGGGCTGAGGTTATCGAAGCGGCGCGCAGCCATGCGCAGGGCCAGGAGCTGAGCCTGGAATACCGCAATGCCACCGCCGAGGAACTGGTGCAGGAGGGGCTGAAATTCCCGGTCATCACCGCGCTGGAGATCATCGAGCACGTGGCCGACCCGGTGGAGTTCCTGCGCAGCCTTGCGGCACTGCTGGAACCGGGCGGGCTGCTGTTCCTCTCGACCCTCAACCGCACGCCCAAATCCTTCCTCACGGCCAAGCTGGGCGCGGAGTACATTCTCCGGCTGCTGCCCGCGGGCACGCATGACTGGAAAAAATTCGTCACCCCGGTGGAGCTGGGCCATTATTGCCGTGAGGTGGGCCTTAGCCTCGCCGATACGGCGGGGCTGAGTTTCTCCCCCGCGCGCCGGCGCTTTGAGGTGAGCCGGGATCTGACGGTGAATTATTTGGCGATGGCGGTGTCTGGCTAACTGTTGTATTAACAATGCTTCATTTTTGCTTCCGGTTTCGGCGCTAATTTTATTAAAAAACAGAACGTTAACTTATTTTCTGCAATGTCGGGCACTTCAATCACGGGTGGAAATAGCTTACGGCAGCCCATATGACTTAATCCAGGCCTCCGGGCCCGGGGAAAAAATTCGTGTGGGATAGGGGCGTTGCATTGGCTTGTCGTAATAAATATGGTTCTGCCCATTCCAGGCGCTCAAGCTTTCGTGATTGGCCTTATCGACAAGGCCTCAGGATAATCGTTACTCTCCCAGTTCAGTAAACCGAGGGAGCCGTGATGCCCGACGACTTCGCCTTGCAGCTGGCCCTGTGGCGTCATCATCTACATGCGCTTCCTGAACTCTCGCTCAAAGAGTCGGGAACCGCGGCCTATGTGTGCGCGCGCCTGACCGAACTCGGCATTCCCCATGCCGCCGGCGTGGGCGGGCACGGCGTGGTGGGCGTGCTGTCCCGCGCCGGCGGGAGCGGCGCGGTGGGGCTGCGGGCGGATATGGACGCCCTGCCGATCCACGAGACGACCGGACTGGCCTATGCCTCGCGCAATGGGGGCGTGATGCATGCCTGTGGGCATGACGGGCATACGGTCTCGCTGCTTGGGGCCGCGATGCTGTTGCGCCACGATCCGGACTGGTCCGGCAAGATTTACTTTATCTTCCAGCCCGCGGAGGAAGGATTCGGCGGCGCCGAGGCCATGCTGGCCGACGGTCTGCTTCAGAGATTCCCGATGCAGCGGATCTTCGGCTACCATAACTGGCCGGGGCTGGAGGC
>DATIWS010000007.1:0-16316 GCA_035519275.1 Acidocella sp.
AAGCCTTTCGGCACCTCGACGAACAGCACCACGTTGAGCACCACTGTGAGGATCAGCCCGAAACCGACCAGCTTGGCATGGCGCAGCGCCCAGCGCAGCGAGTCCTCATAGGCCACGCGGATGGCGGTGAAACCACGCTCCAGCGCCGCGACGAAGCGCCCTTCGGTTTTGGCGTTTTCCGGGCGCAGCAGCAGGGCGCAGAGCATGGGCGTGGCGGTGAGCGAGACCAGCAGCGAAATGACGATGGTGAGCGACAGTGTCTCCGCGAATTCCTGGAATAATTTGCCCAGCAGGCCGGGCATCAACAGGATCGGCAGAAACACCGCAATTAGCGAGGCGCTCATCGAGAGCACGGTGAACCCCACCTCCGCCCCGCCGCGCAGCGCCGCGTTCAGCGGGTCCATCCCGTCCTCCAGATGGCGCATGGTGTTTTCCGTCACCACCACCGCGTCGTCCACCACGAAGCCGGTGGCGATGGTGAGCGCCATGAGCGAGAGATTATCCACCGAGAAGCCGAGCAGATACATCGGCCCGAAGGTGCCGAGGATGGAAACCGGCACGGCAAGGCCGGGGATGAGCGTGGCGCGCGGCGAGCGCAGGAAGATGAACACCACCCCCACGACAAGCAGCACGGCGATGAACAGTGAGCGCTCGGTGTCGGCCAGAGCGGCGCGGATGGATTGCGAGCGGTCCAAGGCGATGCCGAAACTGATCGCCGGCGGCAATGCCGCGCGCAATTGCGGCAGCTTGGCTTTGATCTGATCCACGGTGCGGATGATATTCGCCGTCGGGCTCGGGCGGATGATAACCAGCACCCCGCGCTTGCCGTTGTAGAACCCGGCGTTCTGCAGGTTCTCGACCGAGTCATCCACCTCGGCAACGTCCGAGAGCTTCACCGCCTGGCCGTTGCGGTAGGCGATAACGAGATCGCGGTACTGTGCGGCGATTTTAGCCTGATCGTTGGTGTAGAGCTGGTACCGTGTGGGGCCGATGTCGAAATAGCCTTTCGGCGAATTCGCATTGGCGGCGGCCAGGGCGGCGCGGACATCCTCCAGCCCGATACCGTATTTGGCGAGCGGCCCGGGCTGCAACTCCACGCGCACCGCGGGCAGCGCAGCACCTCCGAGTTCCACATCGCCCACGCCTTCGATCTGCGAGAATTGCTGCGCCAGCACGGTATCGGCGGAATCGTAGAGCTGGCCGGGCGTCATCGTGTCCGAGGTCATGGCCAGTACGATGATCGGCGCATCCGCCGGGTTGAATTTCTGGTAAGTCGGGTTGGCGCGCAGCGTTGTCGGCAGGTCGGCCCGCGCCGCCTGGATCGCCGCCTCGACGTCGCGCGCCGCGCCGTCGATATCGCGGTCCAGCCCAAATTGCAGCGTGATGCGGGTGACGCCGATGCCCGATTGCGACGTCATCTCGGTAACATCGGCGATTGTGCCCAGATGCCGCTCCAGCGGTTCCGCCACGGTGGCGGCCATGGTTTCCGGGTTGGCACCCGCCATGTTTGCCTGCACCTGGATGGTGGGAAAGGCGATTTGCGGCAGCGGCGCCACTGGCATCTTCAGGAAGCCGAGAATGCCGGACAGCGCGATGCCGATGGTAAGCAGAATCGTCGCCACCGGGCGGCGGATGAAGATCGCCGGGATGTTCATACGCCAGCAGCGGTGCTCAGGCGCAGGCCGTAGCGCCGTGCCAGCGCGTCAAACGCCAGATAGATGACCGGGGTTGTGAACAGCGTGAGCACCTGACTCACCAGCAGCCCGCCAACGATGGCCATGCCCAGCGGCGCGCGCAGCTCCGACCCCATGCCGCCGCCGAAGATGAGCGGCAGGCCGGAGAACATGGCGGCGAGCGTGGTCATCAGGATCGGGCGGAAGCGCAGAAGTGCCGCCTCGTAGATCGCATCGCGCGGGGATTTGCCCTCGTTGCGCTCGGCGTTCAGCGCGAAATCGATCATCATGATCGCATTCTTCTTGACTATGCCGATCAGCAGCACGATGCCGATGATGCCGATAACATCCAGCCCCGCGCCCGAGAGCCAGAGGAAGATCAGCGCGCCGATACCCGCTGATGGCAGGGTGGAGAGAATGGTGACCGGATGGACGAAGCTCTCATACAGCACGCCGAGCACGATATAGACGGCGATGATCGCGGCGATGAGCAGGAACACCTCGTTGCTCAGGGCATTCTGGAATGCCGCCGCAGCACCCAGGAAGCTGGTCTGCATCGAAGGCGGCAGGTTGAGCGAGGCTTCGGCCTGCTGAATCGCCTTCACTGCCCCTCCCAGCGAGGCGCCAGGGGCGAGGTTGAAGGAGATGGTGGTGGCCGGAAACTGGCTGAGATGCTCGATGAGCAACGGCGCTGTCTGGATGTTGAAGCTGGCAATGGCGGAAAGCGGCACCTGCCCGCCCGAGGCGGCCGAGGACGGCAGATAGATGTTCCCCAGCGATGCGGCGGACGTCATCTTCGCCGGGTCCACGGTCATGATCACGCGGTACTGGTCCGTCTGCGTGAAGATGGTGGAGATGATACGCTGCCCGAAGGAATCGTAAAGCGCGGCATCCACCGTAGCCGGGGTGATGCCGAAGCGCGCGGCATTCGTGCGGTCGATATCGACATACACGGATTGCCCGGCCGCCTGCAGCCCGCTGGCCACGCCGGTAAGCTGGGGTAGCGCCTGGAGCCTGGCCATCAGCCGCGGCACGTAGGTTTGCAGATCCGCCTGGGACGCTCCCTCAAGCGCGAACTGGTATTGAGTGGGCGAGACCATGGTGTTGAGCGTGAGACTCTGCACCGGCTGCAGATACAGCGCCACGCCCGGCACGCCCGACACCTCCTGGCTCAGCCGTGGGATGATTCCGGCAGCGGACAGGCTGCGCTTGCTCTTGGGCTTGAGGTTGATGAGGAAACGCCCCTGGTTCAGCGTGGTGTTGCTGCCATCTACCCCGATATAGGAGGTCAGGCTCGCAACGTCCTTGTCCTTCAGGATCGCCTCGGCCAGGGCCTGCTGGTGCGCCGCCATGGCGGCGTAGGAGGTGCCCTGCGAAGCCTGTGAAAAGCCCTCGATGACGCCCGTATCCTGCACCGGGAAGAAGCCCTTGGGGATGAACACATAGAGCAGGATGGTGAGTGCCAGCGTGCCGACGGCAACCAGCAGCGTGGCACGAGCATGTTTCAGCACCCAGGTGAGCGCGTGCCCATAGCCGGCGATCAGGCGGTTGAACTGCGTCTCGTTCCAGGCCTCGAACCTGCTTGGCTTGTCCTCGCCCTTGTGGTGCAGCAGGCGCGAGCACAGCATCGGCACCAGGGTCAGCGAGACGATGGCGGAGATCACGATCGTCACGGCCAGCGTGATCGCGAATTCGGAGAACAGCCGCCCGACCACATCGCCCATGAACAGCAGCGGGATCAGCACCGCGATGAGCGACACGGTGAGCGAGATGATGGTGAAGCCGATCTGCCCGGCACCTTGCAGCGCGGCCTCCAGCGGGGTCTCGCCCATCTCCAGATAGCGGGCGATGTTCTCGATCATCACGATGGAGTCATCGACGACGAAGCCCGTGGCGATGATGAGCGCCATGATCGAGAGATTGTCGAGGGAGAACCCGCACAGATACATGACGGCAAGCGTGCCGACGAGCGAGACCGGCACCGAGATGCTGGGGATGATGGTCGCGCGCATGTTGCGCAGGAAAACAAAGATGACAGCGACGACGAGGAAGATGGAGAGCGCCAGCTCGAACCCGGCATCCGAAACGGAGGCGCGGATGGAGGTAGTGCCGTCGCTCATCACGGCAATCTGCATGGCCGCGGGCAGCCCGGCGGTAAGCACGGGCAGCGCACGCTTGATCGCATCCACGGTGGCGATGACATTGGCATTCGGCTGGCGCTGGACGTTGAGCACGATGGCGGGCGTGCGATTGGCCCAGGCGCCCAGCTCCGCATCCTGCGGTGCGGAAACGATCTTCGCCACATCGCCAAGATAGACCGGATTGCCATTCTTATAGGCGATCACCAGCTTCGCGTACTCGCTTGCTTCGGTAATCTGGTCGTTGGCGTTGATGGTGTAATTCTGGCGCGGGCCGGAGAAGCTGCCCTTCGGTGAATTGACGTTGAGATTGCCGATATCGGTGCGGATATTGTCGATGGAGAGCCCAAAGGCGGCGAGCGCCTGCGGGTTCACCTCCACCCGGATGGAGGGCACATTGCCGCCGCTCACCGTGACAAGGCCGACACCGGGAATTTCCGAAAGCTTCGAGGCGAGGCGCGAATTGGCGATGTTCTCGACATCGGTGAGGTTCATCGTCTTGGAGGTGATGGCCAGCGTCATCACCGGCGCATCGGCGGGGTTCACCTTGGCGTAGACCGGCGGGGCCGGGAGGTCCGATGGCAGCAGGTTGCCTGCCGCGTTGATCGCCGCCTGCACTTCCTGCTCGGCCACGTCCAGGCTCAGCGAGAGGTCGAACTGCAAGGTGATGACCGAGGCGCCCGCGGAGCTGGATGAGGCCATCTGGTTCAGCCCGGTCATCTCGCCCAGCTGGCGTTCCAGCGGTGCGGTGACGGCGGAGGTCATCACCTCCGGCGAAGCGCCGGGGTAGAAGGTCTGCACCTGGATGGTGGGATAGGTCACATCCGGCAGGGCCGAGACGGGCAGGTAGCGGAATGCCACCAGCCCGACCAGCACGAAGGCGATCATCAGCAGCGATGTCGCGACCGGCCTGAGGATAAAAAGCTTGGACGGATTCACTGCGCGGCGGTGAGATTATGGTGATGGTGCTTTTGCGGCGTTTGGCCGCCGGCCTGAGCGGACAGAGTGTTGGCGACATGCACCCGCATACCGTCGGAGAGGCGGTCCACGCCGTCCGTCACCACCACATCGCCGGGAGAGATGCCCTTGGTGATCACGGTATTCGTGCCATCCGTCGGCCCGGTGGTCACGGGCTGCGCATGCACAGTGTCATCCGGCTGCACCAAGTAAACATAGGTGCCGGGCGCGCCCGTCTGCACCGCCTGTGTTGGCACCAGCGTGGCGTTCTGCAGCGTGTTCACCAGCAGATGCACATTGACGAACTCGTTGGGGAACAGCGCGCCGTCGGCGTTGGGGAAATCGGCACGCAGCTTCACCATGCCGGTGGCGGTGTCGATCTGGCTGTCCACGGCGGAGAGCGTGCCGTCCTCCAGCTTGGTGGTGTCGTCGCTCGAATAGGCGGTGGCGGTGAGCTGCGCCCCCTGCCCCAGCCGCGTGAGCACGGGCGCCAGATCGGTCTGGGAAACCGAGAAGATGACCGTGGTGGGCGAGATGCTGGTGATGACGGCAAGGCCGGTGGAACTGCCGGACGTGACATAGTTGCCTATATCGACGAGGCGCAGGCCGACCCGCCCGCTGATCGGCGAGGTGATGTGGCAATAGATGAGGTCGAGCTTCGCTGTGTCGATATTCGCATGATCAGCCTTGGTTGCGGCCTCGGCCTGCGCCACCAGGAATTGCTGGTCCACCACCTGCTGCGCCGAAATGCTATCCTGCGACGCCAGTTTTTCGTAGCGCTCCAGGTCGGAGCGCGCCTGGCCCAGCACCGCGCTGTCCTTGGCCAGGGCGGCCTGGTACTGCTCCAGCTGGATCTGGTAGGGGCGCGGGTCGATCTGCGCCAGGAACTGCCCGGCCGTGACGCTCTGCCCCTCGGTGAAGGCGACCTGCGTGAGATAGCCGCTGATCTGCGGCAGCACGGTGACCGTGGTGATGGGGGTGACGGTGCCCAGCTCGTCCAGCACCACAGGCATGGCGCCGGAGAGGGCCTTGGCCACACCGACCGAAGACCCGCCCATTCCGTGCCTCTGCTGCACCGGGCCGCTATGCCGCCACCAGACGAACAGCCCAAGCAACAGCAATACCGCCGCAAAAACCCAGCGTTTTCCGATCCGTCTGCGCTGCCCGACCGACTCCGCCACGCTCTTTGCCTCCGCATAAACCGGGCATGCCTATAGCCTTTTCCGGAAGAGATGTCCCGGCACCCAGTTTACCCGTTGATGACAAAGAGTAACTCCCGCCGCGCATTACATGGCGGCGATCTTCTCCAGTCCGTCCATGTAGCGGCGCAGCACGCCGGGGATGGTGATGGAACCGTCCTCGTTCTGGTAATTCTCCAGCACCGCGATCAGTGCGCGCCCCACCGCCACGCCGGAACCGTTCAGCGTGTGCACGAAATCCGGCTTGCCCTCGCCCGCGCGGTATCGGGCGTTCATGCGCCGGGCCTGGAAGGCGCGGGTGTTCGAGCAGGAGGAAATCTCACGATACGTCTCCTGCCCTGGCACCCAGACTTCCAGGTCGTAGGTCTTAGCGGCGGAGAAGCCGGTATCCCCGGCGCAGAGCAGCATGCGCCGGTACGGCAGATCCAGCCGCTCCAGGATGGTTTCCGCCGCACGGGTCATGCGCTCATGCTCGGCCTCGGACTCTTCCGGCGCGGTGATGCTGACCAGCTCGACCTTGTGGAACTGGTGCTGGCGCAACATGCCGCGCACGTCGCGCCCGGCGGAGCCGGCCTCGGAGCGGAAACACGGGGTGAGCGCGGTGGCGCGGATGGGCAGCTTCGCGGCGGGCAGGATTTCCCCGGCGGCGAGATTGGTCAACGACACCTCGGCTGTGGGGATCAGCCAGCGGCCATCCGTGGTCCGGAACAGATCCTCGGCGAATTTAGGCAGCTGGCCTGTGCCGAACATGGTGGCGTCGTTCACCAGCAGCGGCACGGTGGTCTCGGAATAGCCATGTTCGGTGGTGTGCACGTCGAGCATGAACTGCCCCAGCGCGCGCTCCAGCCGCGCCAACGCACCACGCAACACGGTAAAGCGCGAGCCCGCCAGCTTGGCGGCACCCGCGAAATCCATCAGCCCCAGCGCCTCGCCAAGCTCGAAATGCTGCTTCACCGGGAAGCTGAATTCGCGCTTCGTGCCCCAGCTTTTCACCAGCTTGTTGCTGTTCTCGTCCTCGCCCTCGGGCACGGCGGGATCGAGCAGGTTGGGGATTTTGGCCAGGGCGTCGCGCAGCATGGCTTCGATACGTGGAACATCCACATCAAGCGCTTCCAGCGTTTTACGAATCTGCGCGCCTTCAGCCTCTAGTTCCGAGGTATCGGCCTTGTTCCGCTTCGCCTCACCGATTTGCTTTGCCAACGCATTGCGTTTGACCTGAATTTCCTGCTGCTGTGTGATCATCAGCCGGCGATCGTTATCGAGCGCCAGCAGTTCATGCGAGAGCGGCAGAATCCCGCGCCGGGCCAGCCCGGCGTCGAATCCAGCGGCGTCGTCACGTATCGTCTTTATGTCATGCATTTTCGTCGTCCATCTTTGGCTCGACCAACTTCACCGAGAAGACCGAGATTTCGAATAGAAACACCAGCAGCCCGGCCATCAGCACCTGGGAGGGAACATCCGGCGGCGCCATGATGGCGGCCAGGATGAAGCAGCCGACATAGGCGTAGCGCCGGTATTTGCGTAAAGCGGCGGCGTTGATGATGCCGACCTTGCCGAGCAGCGTGAGCAGCACCGGCATCTCAAACGAGAGGCCAAAGGCAAAGATCAGCTTCATCACGATGTCCAGGTAATCGCTCACCTTGGCCATCAGCGAGATGTCGATCCCGCCGCCGCCCATGTCCTGGAAGGAGAGGAAGAATTTCCACGCCACGGGGAAGAACACGTAATACGCCAGCGCCCCGCCAGCGAAGAACAGGATAGGCGTGACAACGAGGAAGGGCAGCAGCGCCCGCTTCTCGCGCTTGTACAGGCCTGGCGCGATGAACAGCCAGAGCTGCGAGGCAACCACGGGGAAGGAGATGAACGCGGCGGCGAAGACCGAGACCTTCACGTAGGTGAAGAACGCCTCGTACAGCGCGGTGTAGATCAGCTCCGGCTTCTCGCCGCGCGCCTCCAGCGCATGCGCCAGCGGCGCGGCCAGGAACTCATAGATTTTCGGCGCGAAATGGTAGCAGGCGACGAAGGCAATGGCGAAGGTGAGCGCCGACCAGATCAGCCGGCGGCGCAGCTCCGCCAGATGCTCCAGCAGGGGCATTTCCTTGTCGTTGATCTCGTCGTCATCCGCGGTGGTATTGGCCATGGCTCAGAACCCCCAGCGCCTGGTGCCAGGCGGAATGAAGCCCGGCACAGGCGGTTTCCGGGCGGCGTCGGGCGGGATGAAATCCGGCGCGTCGGGCGGCTCCTCCACCACCGGCGCCGGTGGCGTGTAGGCCGTGGGGGCAACCGGCGAGGCAGCGGCAGCCTCCGCAGCCTGCTTCATCGTGGCGCGCATGGAGCCGTCCGGGTCCACCGTCTGTTCAGCGGCGGTTTTGAAATCGAAGCGGCGGACCTTGTCGATCTCGGTTTTCACGTCCGAGAGATTGGCCTCGCGCATCATCTCGTCGACATGGCCCTGGAACTCAGCGGCCATGCCCCTCGCCTTCTTGATGAAGCTGGTGACGGTGCGGATGGCGATCGGCAAATCCTTGGGGCCGATGGCGATGAGCGCCACAGCCAGGATCAACGCTATCTCACCCCAGGAAAATCCGAACATGCGGTTCTGCTAGCAGGCTCTAGCGCTTCGGCAAAGCCGCGGCGACGCGGGAAAGCCCGGTATCGCGCACGCCGAGCTGGCGCAGATGGGTGATGGTGTTCTCCAGATACTCGCGGCAGGTGCCCAGATCGCCCTTGGCGGTGGCGATGATCGCGGCGGTCTGCTCCACGGTGAGCTCGCGCGTGTAGCGCGGATGCGCGTGGTTGATGACGAAGGTGAGCGCCCGGAAGCTCTCCCCGCCCGCGTCCAGCGTGACCCAGCGGGCGTTGTAGGAGCCGCCATACATCTCGCGCTGCCAGAGCAGCTCCAACTCCTGCGGCACGCTCTTCGCCTTGATGCGGAAGGCCACGCCCCGGCAGGCCCCGCCCCGGTCGAGCGCCAGCATCAGTCCCGGGCGCTCCGGCGTGCCCCGGCCCATATACATCTTCAGGCAGAAGCGCCGGTGCCAGCCGTGCAGCAAGGCACAGCGCTTCTCCGCATAATCGAAGGCCGGATTCCAGATGAGCGAGCCATAGCCGAACACCCAGAGGTCATCGGCGGGCGCGCGCGCGGCCAGCGTCTCCTGCAGCAGCCGGGCCATTTCCGCCTCGGTCCGCCAGTGCATGTCTGGGTGCGAGGCCGCGTGATGCCGCTGCATCTCCCGAACGGTGCCGTCCAGCAGCGTCTCCCGGGTGATGCGCAGGGTCATGGCACCTCGTCTTCCTGTGCGGCGGCATCCTCTGGCTCAGTGTCAGCCTGTTCCTCGGGCAGGAAGGCCGAGGCAGGCTGCGGCGCGGGCGTCGGACCAGAGGGGTCGATCAGCAATTCCTCGCGCTTGGGCAGGTCGCGCAGATCGTTCAGGCCGAATTGCGCCAGGAAGGCCGGGGTGGTGCCCCAGAGCGTGGGGCGGCCCGGCGTCTCCTTGCGGCCCTTGGGCGCGATCAGCCCGTTCTCCAGCAGCAGGTCCAGCGTGTTCTGCGACAGCGCGGCGCCGCGGATTTCCTCGATTTCCGTGCGCGTGACCGGCTGGTGGTAGGCGGTGATAGCCAGCGTCTCCATGGCGACGCGCGGCAGGCGGCGCGGCAGCTCCACCACCTTGCGCAGATGCGGGGCGATATCCGGCGCGGTACGGAACTGCCAGCCGCCGCCCACCGGCACTAGGTTCACCCCGCGCTCAGCATAGGCGGCGGTAAGCGCGCCCATCACCGCGTCCACATCGCTATTCTCTGGCAGCAGGTTGGCCAGCACGCGCGGGGTGACCGGCTGCGTGGCGGCAAACACCACGGCTTCCGCCAAACGCAACGCCTGGGTCATGCCGTCATTCATCGCCTGCCTCGAGCTCCGTTCGGTTACGCATGAGAATCGGGCCGAATCGCTGATCCTGCCGCAAATTCAAGCGTCCATCTTTGGCCATTTCCAGCCCGGCGATCAAGGTCGAAGCGATGGCCACGCGCTTGGGCAGCCCATCCTCCAGGCCCTCGGGCAGGAATTGCTCCAGCGAGGCCCAGTCCGGCACGGAGCCCAGCAGCCGGCCGATGCGCTCCAGCGCCTCGCGCACCGAGAGATAGACCATCGGCCTGGGCTTGTAGCGCAGCTTGGCCCCGGCGCGGCGGCGGGCGGCGAGATAGGCCGAAAGCAGCCCGGCCATCTCCACCTTCAGCTTGGAGCGGTCGGTCTCGGTGAAATCCTCCGGCATGCCACTGGTGAACACGTCCCACCCGAGCTGCGGCTTCTTTCCCAGCCAGGCGGCGGCCTGGCGCATGGCCTGCAGGTCGATGAGCCGGGCGGCCAGGGTCTCGGCGGCCAGCTCGGCGTCCTCGGGTTCGCCGAGCTGGGGCACCAGCAGGCGGGATTTCAGCCAGGTCAGCCATGCGGCCATCACCAGCCAGTCGGCGGCAAGCTCCAGGCGGACGCGGCGCGCGCCCTCGATGACAGCCAGGAACTGCTCGACCAGTTGGAGGATGGAGATCTTGGCGAGATCGACCTTCTGGGTGCGGGCGAGTTCGAGGAGCAGGTCCAGCGGACCCTCGTACCCCTCCAGATGCAGCACCAGCGCTTCAGTTTCCACCGTCGTTTCCCGTGAGACCCAGGACCAGATGTTCCGCCCAGGGCAGGATTTTGTCGATGGCGGCCCGGAACGGGTCGAAGGCGATGCCGAACTGCCCCAGCGCCACGGGCAGGATGAACAGCACCAGCAGCACCAGGATTATGCCCAGGCGCTCGGTCTGCGCCAACCGGATAGCCAAAGGCAGCGGCAGCACGGCAACGGCGACGCGCCCACCATCCATGGGCGGCAGGGGAATGAGGTTGAACAGTCCGAGCACGAGGTTGATCTCGATGAAATAGGCCAGGTATTCCAGCGCCACGCCGCCATGCACGGCGAGCCCGGCGGCCAGCGCCAGGGCGAAATTCATCGCCGGGCCGGCGATCCCCACCACGCCCATCAGGCGGCGCGGATCGTAGCGGCCATTGATGTTTAGATTCATCGGGTTGACCGGCACGGGCTTGGCCCAGCCGTAGAGGAACTCGACATGGCCGATGGTGGCGATCTGGGCAAACGCCAGGAACAACGGCAGACCGACGGAGCCGAACGGGTCCACATGCTTGAGCGGGTTGAGGGTGAGCCGCCCGGCGTTCTTGGCCGTCTCGTCACCCAGCAGATGCGCGACATAGCCATGCGCCAGCTCGTGCAGGATGATCGCCGGGGCCAAAGCGAGCAGGATAAGCAGCAGCCCGCTCATGCCAGCGCCTCCAGCACCGCGCGGTTGCCCGCCATGTCGCCGGGGCAATAGAGCGCGACATCGCACCCCGCCGCGAGCGCCGCCACCGCGCGTTCGGCCGGCGTGCTGCCGGAAAGCGCGCCCATGGCCAGATCATCGGAGACCAGCGTGCCGGTGAAGCCGATTCTGCCGCGGATGATCTCGCTGATGACGGTTTTCGAGAGCGTGGCCGGGTGGTGCGGGTCGATGGCTTCGTAAACCACATGCGCGGTCATCGCCCAGGGCAGCGTCTTGTTGCGGATGAACGGCAGCAGATCATCCTCATACAGCGCCGGCACGCGCGGCAGCGAGATATGGCTGTCCACCAGCGCCCGACCATGGCCGGGGATATGTTTCATCACCGGGGTGATGCCTTCTGCCATGATCCCGGCGGCAATCTGTGCGCCCAGCGCCCCAACGGTGGCGGCATCACCGATGATGGCACGGTCGCCGACCACGCTGGAAGCGCCGGGCACATGGAGGTCCAGCACCGGCGCGGCGGTCATGGTGAACCCGGCCTCACGCACCATGGCGCCGAGGGCGCGGCCATGGGCGAAGGCTTCTTCGACCGTGCGCAGGCTGCCCGCTGGCGGTAGCGCGGGCCAATGCGGCGGCTTGAGCCGGGCGACGCGCCCGCCCTCCTGGTCCACCATCAGCACCGCGCCTTCAGGCAGGGCGGCGCGCAAATCAGCATTAAGTTCAGCGAGTTGCGTTGGATTTTCGATGTTGCGGCTGAACAGAATGACACCGCGCGGGCGGTGTTCCAGGAACAGGGCGCGCTCATCCGGCGTCAGCGCCGGGCCGGAGATGCCGAGGATCGCGGGCTTCAAAACGCCGCCACCGCGCATTGCGCGCCCTTGGCGGTGAGCTGGGCGCAGAAGGATTTGGCCGCGTCAGTGTTCGGGAAACCGCTGACGCGCAGGCGCCAGACGCTTTGGCCCTTCACTACTGCCGGGATGATCACGGGTTTCTTGTCCGCCAGGAGGTCGGGGTATTTCTGCTGCAAGCTGGCCCAGGTCGAGGCCGCACCGGCCTCATCCGGCGTGGCGGCAAGCTGGACGTCAGCGGGCGTGCTGGGCGTCGCCGCGCTGGGCGTTGCTGCGCTGCTCTGGGGCGCGGGGGCAACGGCGGCAGGTGCCGGAGCGGGTTGGGTGGCGGCAGGCTCAGCCGCAGCAGGCTGGGCGGGAGAAGCTGGCGCCGGGGTTGGCGGCGCGGGTGGCGGCTGGTTCAGACCGGCGGCCTGATCCAGTTCCGCCACGGCGGGAGCCTGCCCGGCGGGAGCAAGCTGCGGCGCGCCCTGCGGTGCCGTCTGGCCGGACATGATGGGCACATCCGCCCCCGGCACCACCAGCCCGCCGGGGCTCTGCGGCGCCACGCGCAGCGGCGTATCGGGTGGGTTGATCACCGGCGGCGGGCCGAACCCGCCAGTGCGGATGCCGCTCCAGCCCAGGGCGACGACGATGAAAAGCACCGACACCCCGCCCGCAGCCATCGCCATGCGGCGTATGGCAGGGTCAAGCCGCTCTCCCCTCGCCCGATGCGGCTGGTAGAGAAAATCATCGTCCGGGTCTTGCAAGCCTATCTCATCTCCTCGACCGGCTTCACGCCAAGCACGGCGAGGCCGGAGCGAAGCACAATCGCTGTGGCGGCGACAAGCGCGACGCGCGCGGCTGTCTCGGCGGGCTTGTCCTCCTGCAGGAAACGCAGGGCGGCGTTATCGCGCCCGGCATTCCACAGGGCGTGGAAATCGCCTGCCAGCTCGTACAGGAAGAACGCCACGCGATGCGGCTCGCGCGACTCGGCTGCCTGCTCCACCAGACGCGGCCAGGTGATGAGCCGGCGGATCATCGCCATCTCCTCCGGCGCGGTGAGGCTGGAGAGGTCTGCCTGCGCGTCCACCGCCGGGGCGGCGCGCAGCACTGAGCGGCAGCGCGCATGCGCATACTGCACGTAGAACACCGGGTTGTCGCGCGTCTGCGCCACGGCGGCGTTGAGGTCGAAATCCATCTGCGCGTCGGATTTGCGCATTAGCATGAGGAAGCGCACGGCATCCGGCCCGACCTCGTCGATGAGGTCGCGCAGTTCGACGAAGGTGCCCGCGCGCTTGCTCATACGTACCGGCTCGCCGTCCTTCATCACGCGCACGATCTGGCAAAGCACCACATCCAGCCGCGCGGGTGTACTGCCGGAGAGCGCCTTCACCGCCGCCTGCATGCGCTTCACATAGCCGCCATGGTCGGCACCCCAGACGTCGATCATCGCGTTAAAGCCGCGCGCCATCTTGTCCGCATGGTAGGCGATGTCATTGGCGAAATAGGTAAAGGAGCCGTCCGACTTGGCGATCGGGCGGTCCACGTCATCGCCAAACTGGCTGGCGCGGAAGAGTTCCTGCTCGCGCGGCTCCCAGTCATCCGGCGTCTTGCCCTTGGGCGGCTCCAGAATGCCGCGATAAATCAGCCCCTGATCGCTCAAGCGTTGCAGGCCGCGCGCCACGCCGCCGTTTTCCACCAGCGCGCGCTCGGAGGAGAACACGTCGTGCACCACGCCAAGGGCGGCGAGGTCCTCGCGGATCATATCCATCATCCGGTCCACGGCGAAGTCCCGGAAGGTGTCGAGCCATTTGGCTTCCGGCGTCTCGGCGAATTCATCGCCGTATTTTTCCGCCAGCGCCTCGCCGATGGGGATGAGATAGGCCCCGCCATACTGCATGCCGCCTTGCACGGTCTCGATATAGGCTTCCGGCGAGAGCTTCAGCGCCTCCAGGTAACGGACATAAACCGAGCGGGCGAGCGCGATGACCTGCGCCCCCGCATCGTTGATGTAGTATTCCTTGGTGACGTCATACCCCGCCTTGGCCAGCAGGTTGGACAGCGCGTCCCCCACCACAGCGCCACGGCAATGGCCGACATGCAACGGCCCGGTGGGATTGGCTGAGACATATTCCACGTTGATTTTCTGTCCCCGCGCAGCCCCCTGCCCATAGGCCTCGCTGGCGGCAAGGATGATGGGCAACTGCTCCAGAAGGAGTTTCGGGGCCAGGGTGAGGTTAACGAAGCCCGGCCCGGCGGCCTCGGCCTTGGCGATGCCCGGCTGCGCCGCCAGGCGCTCGACCAGCGCGGCAGCCAGCTCGCGCGGGTTCTTGCCGGCCGGCTTGGCGGCGATCATGGCAGCATTGCTGGCCATGTCCCCATGCGCGGGGTCCTTGGTCGGGGTGACCTCGACGCGGGCCAGGACATCCTCGGACAGGCCGGGGGCAATGGCGGACAGCTCACGCAGCACAATGCCGCGCAGGGCGGCAAACAGATTCTCTTCGCTCATAGACATGCTTTCAGGCAGGGACGGCTGGATCGGTCAACCGGGAAAATTCATCAAGCGCGTAGCGGTCGGTCATGCCCGCCACGTAATCGCGCACCACCTCGGCGGCTTGCGGGGTGCCACCCGAGCCTGCGCGGTCGCGCCAGTCACCGGGCAGCAGGCCGGGCTGCTGCAAGAGCAGGGTGGTAAGCGTCCTGGTCACATGCTCCGCCTTGTGCGTCTGCCGGTTGACGCGCCAGTGCCGGTACATGCGGGCAAACAGGAACCGCTTCAGCGCCACGTTGGCGGCGCGGATCTCGGCGGAGAAGCCGATCACGGGGCCGGGGGCGTTGCGGATGTCCTCGGTGCTTTGCGGGTCAAGCTCGGCGAGGCGGCGCCGGCTCTCGGCCAGCGCGTCGTGGACCAGAGTATTGATGACCGCCCTGCTCAGCTCGTGGCGGATGCGGTTTTTTGCCGTGGTAAGGGACTGGGCGCGGCGCACCAGATCGCCGATCACCGGCAGGTCCAGAATGTCCTCGAACTCGAACAGCCCGGCACGCAGGCCGTCGTCGAGGTCGTGGGTGTTGTAGGCGATGTCGTCGGAGAAGGCCGCCACTTGCGCCTCGGCCGAGGTCTGGCGCGAAAGGTCGAGCGGCATCACTGCGTCGAAGGCGGCGATGGTGGGCGGCGGGTTCTTCAGTGGCCCGTTATGCTTGGCGAGGCCCTCCAACGTCTCCCAGGAGAGATTCAGCCCGTCGAAGGCGGCATAACGCTGTTCCAGCATGGTGACCACGCGGAAGCTCTGGTCGTTATGGTCGAAGCCGCCGAACTCGTTCAGCGCGTCGTTCAGCCCGCGTTCGCCGGCATGGCCGAAGGGCGGGTGGCCGAGGTCATGCGCCAGGGCCAGGCATTCGGTGAGGTCCTCGTCCAGCCCCAGAGAGCGGGCGATGGAGCGGGCAATCTGCGCCACTTCCAGGCTGTGGGTTAGCCTGGTGCGGTAGAAATCCCCCTCGCGCGTGACGAATACCTGAGTCTTGTACTGCAGCTTGCGGAAGGCCGAGCAATGCACCACGCGGTCGCGGTCGCGCTGGTAGGGGCTGCGATCGTCCGAATCAGGCTGGGCGTTGCGGCGGCCGCGTGAATCCCGCGCCTGTACCGCATAGGGGGCTTTGGTCATGGCTCTGCCATAACGCAGCCTACCCTTACCTCCAAGGCCCCGGCGGACTATATAGGCGACATGAGCTTTACCATCTCTCCCAATGCTGCTGCCCGCGTGGCGGAAATCATGGCCAGCGAGCCGGGCGCGCAGGCGCTGCGGGTGGAGGTGCTCGCTGGCGGGTGCTCCGGCCTGCAATACCGCTTCGAGCTGACCGAAAAGCAGAACCCGGACGATCTGGTCGTGGAAAGCGGCGGCGCGAAAGTGCTGGTGGATCCGGTGAGCCTGGATTTCCTCGCCGGTTCGGAGCTGGACTTCAAGGACAGCCTGATGGGCGCGCATTTTCTGGTGAAAAACCCGAACGCCACGGCATCCTGCGGCTGCGGGACCTCGTTCTCCGTTGAGTGAACGTCATTGCGAGCGCAGTGAAGCAATCCATCTTGCGCGCCGCATCGGAAATGAAAATGGATTGCTTCGGCCGCGACGCGGCCTCGCAATGACGGGGATGAAACAATGCCGCGCATAACGACGTGGAACGTGAACTCCGTGCGCACGCGCGAGGCGCATG
>DATIWS010000008.1:0-8956 GCA_035519275.1 Acidocella sp.
GGAGCTGATCCCGAACAACCCCGCCAAGCCGGTGACGCTGAAGGAAGCCATAGACGGCGAGATCAAGCTGCGCGAACTGCGCGATTCCGATGAGGGCCTGGGGCGGCTTATGGAAATCGCGATGCAGATCGAGGGGCTGTACCGCCATGCCTCGACGCACGCGGCGGGTGTGGTGATCGGCGATCGGCCGCTGGTTGAGCTGGTGCCGCTCTATAAAGATCCACGCTCGGATCTGCTCGTCACGCAGTACTCGATGAAGTACGTGGAGCAGGCGGGGCTGGTGAAGTTCGACTTCCTGGGCCTCACCACGCTCACCATCATCGACCGCGCGCTGAAATTCCTGCGCCAGCAGGGAATCGAGCTGGATATTTCCAAAATTCCGCTGGACGACAAGAAGACTTACGAGATGATCGGCCGCGGTGACACGGCAGGTGTGTTCACCTTCGAAACGGCGGGTTACCGCGCGGCACTTCAGCAGATGCGCCCGGACAGGTTTGAGGACCTCGTCGCTATCCAGGCGCTCAACCGTCCCGGCCCGATGGCGAACATCCCCGATTACTGCGCCCGCAAGCGCGGCGACCCGTGGGAAGCGCCGGACCCGGCGATTCACCACATCCTGGCTGAGACTTACGGCATCATCGTGTACCAGGAGCAGGTGATGCAGATCGCCCAGGTGATGGCGGGCTACACGCTCGCCGGGGCGGATTTGCTCCGCCGTGCCATGGGTAAGAAGATTCGCGCCGAGATGGACGCGCAGCGCAAGATTTTCTGCGAGGGTGCCGCCAAGCAGGGTTTCACCGAGGAAAAGGCCAACGAGATCTTCGACCTTATGGCGAAGTTCGCTGACTACGGCTTCAACAAATCTCACGCTGCCGCCTATGCGCTGGTCTCGTACCAGACGGCTTACCTGCGCGCCAACCATACGGTGGCGTTACTCGCGGCGTGCATGTCGCTCTCCATCACCAATACCGACAAGCTGGCGATTCTGCGCGGCGATGCGATGCGCTCGGGCATCAAGGTGCTGCCGCCGGACGTGAACAAATCCGGCGCGGACTTCCAGCCAGAGCCGCTGGAGGATGGCGGCTACGGCATCCGTTACGCGCTTGGTGCGATCAAGCGCGTGGGCGTCGGCGCCATGGAGGAGCTGGCGAAGGCGCGTGGCGGCAAGCCGTTCAAGGATATTTCCGATTTTGCCGCGCGCATTGATGCCAAGTCGCTGACCCGCGGGCAGATCGAAATCCTCGCCAAGGCTGGAGCGTTCGACACGCTGGAGAAGAACCGTGCAAAAATTTTCGCCGCGGCGGAGACGGTGATGCGGACCGCGCAGGCCGGCGCGGAGGAGCGCAACTCCGGGCAGATCGGCCTGTTCGGCGGTGGCGAGCCTGAGAAAATCCGCCTGCCGGACATCCCCGACTGGCCGGGGCTGGAGCGCCTGGCGAACGAGGCGGAGGCGATTGGCTTCCATGTTTCAGCGCATCCGCTGGACATGTACGCGCAGGCGCTCAAGCGGCTTGATGTCGTGCCCTCCGGGGCGATCCAGCGCCGGGCGGAAGGCGGCGCGTGCCGGATCAAGCTTGCCGGTACGCTGGGGGCGAAGAAGGAACGCATCACGCGCACAGGCAGCCGCATGATGTGGGCGACCCTCTCCGACGTGCAGGGCAGTTTCGAGGTCACGCTGTTTTCGGAAGTCCTCAACCGCAGTCGCGAAATTCTGGAAGATGGCGTGGCGCTGCTGGTGACGGCGGATGTGAAGATGGAGGGCGAGTCCCTGCGCATCACCGCGAGCGATGTTGGCCTGCTGGACAAGGCGGCTGCCGAGGCCGGGGCGGGGATGAAGATCTGGCTCGACCGTACCGAGGCACTGCCGCACATCAAATCGCTGCTGGAGCGCGAGGGTAGGGGCAAGGGCCGCGTGATGCTGGTGCCCAGGACCGGCGTGGAGCGCAGCCTCGATATCTGGCTGCCCGGGGGGTACAATGTCTCGCCAAGGCTGGCGCAGGCGATGAAACTCGTGCCGGGCGTGGAGCTTGTTGAGGATGTATAATAAAAAAGTTTAGCATTTATGCGGTCTTTATGCCGGAATGCGGAAAATCCTCTCCTGGCTTTATGCGCCTCCGTCTAAGTATGCTTCGTCTCTTATGACGAGGTTCGCATGTCACAATATATCAATATGCCGGTGGCCAAGGCGGCCGTGCAGCAAGAAAAAATCAGTGAGTCTAAACGTCGTTTGTCGACGGGTCTGAGGGTGTTCGGCGCCGTCGCGGCAGTTCTTGTGTTGCTGTACGCGATTGGCGGCAGGCTGCCGCATGATGCGGGCGCTGGCCAAGCAGGGCAGCTGCATGGTCATATTGTTTTCAGAGAATATGTACCGCAGCCGTGAGGCTTAATGGATGGCACGGCGCTGCTGGTGCCCAAGGCCAAGCTGGCACGCGCGATAAAGCTCGTGCCGGCTTGGTAACTTGTTGAAAATATTTAGAATTTTATGAGGTTTTTTGCAAGGGCGTTATGCCGGAATGCAGAAAATGCTTTCCAGGATTTATGAGTTTCACGTCTAAACGTGGTCGTCTTTTGTGGCGAGGTTTTTATGTTAAGATATAGTAATAAGCCGCCCCGGAAGCGTCAGGACGAACCGGCGGCGAAGGCCATCGCGCGGCAGAAAGCGGCCGTTGAAGTCCAGCGTCATTTGTCGAGGTGCGCGAAGATGTTTTATTGCGGCATGGTGGTTTGTCTGGCGCTGCGCGGAATCGGCTCCCTGTTGCCGCAACCCGGAGAGACCGCGCAGGTTGGTGACATGCTGAAATTGTCCGAGGCGGTGGCGGTACCCGGGGCGCCGAGGGCCGTGGTACCTGCGCGGCTTGTCACTGGTCCATGGGCTAAGCCAGGTGGCGTCTGCGGGCTGGATGAATCCGTGATGCTGAAACCGGGCGGGGTGCTCACCACCACGGCGGTACGGCCGGATGGCGTGATGCTGACTTGGAACGGCGGTGCCACGGCGCAGGGCGCGGCGTCGTGCCCGTCCTCCAGCCAGCTTCTGATCTCGCGCGAAGATTATCAGAAACTCTACAAGATCGAAGTGCCGAGGCCACCGATGAATCCGCGCTAACCGCGAACCTCGCTTGACGGCGTCATGCCGGGCGCGCTGATATCCCATCCGTAAGGGAGGGAGGATGCCGTATTTCACGCGCCGTGTGTTTCTAGCCTCCACCGCGAGCCTGGCCCTGGCGGCCGCGGCCCGTGCGGCGGGTTATGTGAAGCCGGTGGATTTTACCCCCGCCGATGGCCCGCCCGTGGCGCCGGTGCGCCCGGTGACGGAGATGGTCTGGGGGCGTGAGATCACCGACCGCTACCGCTGGATGGAGGCGCAGGGGCCGGAATGGCAGGCCTATATGCGCGCCCAGGGCGCGTACGCGGCGAAGGTGCTGGCGGCGATCCCGGGGCGCGATGCCCTCGCCGCCGCGATCGACAAGAACACCAGCGTCGTGGCCATGGTGATGAGCGTGCAGACGGGCGGGAGCGCGATCTTCATCGAGCGCCGTCCCGCGGGGGCGAACACCTCGAAGCTGTTCATGCGCGATGGCGCGGCGGGTGCGGATACGCTGCTCATCGACCCGGACAGCTACGCCAAACCCGGCAAGCATGCCGAGCTGGATTGGTGGCAGGCTTCGCCGGATGGTGCTCACGTCGTTTTCGGCATTTCCGGCGGCGGGTCGGAACGCTCCGTGCTGCGCGTGCTGGACGTGGCGAAAAATACCGTCCTGCCCGAGACGATCGACCGTACCAACTGGGCCAGCCCGAGCTGGCTGCCCGATGGCTCGGGGTTCTTCTACAACCGGCTGCAGGACGTGCCGCCCAACAGCCTGGATTACGAGAAGAACAGCCTGTGCTGGCTGCACCGGCTGAACACCGATCCGGCCCAGGATGTGAAACTCTTCGGCCATGGCGTGGATGCCGCGGTGGAGGTGCAGGATATCGACGCGCCGGGGATTGTTGTAGCACCCGGGTCGCCGGTGGCTGTCGGCATGCTGGAATCCGGCGTGCAGAATGAGCTGACGCTCTACGCAGCACCCTTGGCCGATGTGCTGGCCGGGCATCCGGCCTGGGTGAAAATCTGTGGCCCCGAGGATGACGTGACCGGCTTTACCGTGCGCGGGGAGGAGATCTTCCTGCTCACGCACAAGCATGCCTCGCATTACAAGGTTCTGAAAGTCTCAGCGGACAAGCCGCAGATCGCCAACGCCGTGGAGGTGGTGCCGCAGGGCAAGGCGGTGATACGCGCCATCGAGGCGGCGCAAGACGGGCTGTATATCCGCGAGCTCGATGCCGGGCTGGCGGGGCTGCGCCGCCTGGGGGCGGATGGCAGGATCACGCAGGTGACGCTGCCGTTTTCCGGCGCCATCGACGAGGACAGTTTCTACGCGGACACGCTGCATGCCGGCGCGTGGTTCGGCCTGGAATCCTGGGTGCGCCCGCAAACCATCTGCCACGCCGCGCCGGATGGCACGGTGGCGCAGACGGATATCGCGCCCGTGCCGCCGATCGACGTTGCGCCGTACACGTCGGAGGAGGTGTTCGCCACCGCGCGCGATGGCGTAAGGGTGCCGCTCTCCATCGTCTACCGCAAGGGGCTGAAGCGGAACGGTTCCGCGCCGCTGCTGCTGGAAGCCTATGGCGCCTACGGCATCACGCTCGATCCGGCCTTCCTGGCGCGCTGGCTGCCGTTTCTCGATGCGGGCGGGGCGTTCGCCGTGGCGCATGTGCGCGGCGGCGGGGAGCTGGGCGAGGATTGGCACCTGGCCGGGCAGAAGGCGCGGAAATACCACACCTGGCAGGATGCCGAGGATTGCATGCTGCACCTTATCCAGGCCGGCTACACGGCGCATCGCCGTGCCGCCGTCATTGGCGGCTCGGCCGGCGGCATCACCGTGGGGCGGCTGCTTACCGGGCGACCGGAGCTGGTGGCGGTGGTGATCGACATGGTCGGCGTGTCCGACACGCTACGCAGCGAGTTCTCGCCGAACGGCCCGCCGAACATCCCTGAGTTCGGCACGGTGAAGACCGAGCAGGGCTTCCACGACCTGATGGCGATGGACGCGTACCAGCATGTGCATGCCGGGGCGCAATACCCCTCCGTGCTGCTCACCACCGGGATGAACGACCCGCGCGTGGCACCGTGGGAGCCGTCGAAAATGGCGGCGCGGCTGCAGGCGGCCACGGCCTCGGGCAATCCGGTGCTGCTGCGCGTGGAGGCCGATGCCGGACACGGGATCGGCTCCACCCGCACCCAGCGCGATCAGGAAACCGCCGACATCATGGCTTTTGTTCTGTGGCGGACGGGCGATCCGCGCTATCAGCCGCGGGCCTGAGGAAGTCCCGCGACACGGCATGATACAGCGGCTCGTGCGCCGCCAGCTTGGAGGCGCCAAACCCGAGCATGGAGGCCAGCATAAGCCGGATGACGCTGGCATCGTTGGCGGCGACCCGGGCGCTGGCAAGCCGCCCGGCAGGCCGCCCAGCGTGCCGCAGGCTAAAATGAGCCCCCAGTCCCACGGACGGATGACTTTCTTTGTCAGCCCACCTCTTGCCTCTTTGTTCCAACGTCGCTAGTAAGCCCCCGTGGATATGGGCGCTTAGCTCAGCGGTAGAGCATCACCTTGACATGGTGGGGGTCACAGGTTCAATCCCTGTAGCGCCCACCATATCCACAAAGAAATCAGATACTTATTGTCGGTACAACGGGGCTCGGGGTCAGCCCCGAGCGCGGCGCCGTGTGGCGCCGACCACGGTTTCATCCAGGCGGATGAGCGTCTGCGCGTATTTTCCGTCGATGATCTGCTGGCAGAAGGTAAGCAGCCGGAGCACGGCCGCCACCGCGGCCTCGGCTGACTGTGCGTTCGGCATGCAGGCGCGCAGCTTCAGCGGAAATGCCGAGCGCAGGAAGGCCATGCTGGCGGCGAAGAACACAGGGCGGACCCCGCTGCGCACATGGGCCTTGCCGATTTCCTCCTGGCGGCGGATGAAATCCGGCCCGTAATCGCCGGCGAACAGGGTTTCCAGCCACGTCAGATGTGTCTGCTTCAGCGTCTCCACGCGCCCGGCGAGGAGGGCTGCCATCTGCGGCTCCGTCGCCAGCATTTGGTAAAACCTGTCGGTCAGGTCGGGCAGGGCGGTGCGGATATAGGGCCAGATGCGCGTGACAAGCATCTGGTCGGCCTCGGTGAACCCGGCAGCCTCATGCAGAGCCTCAGGGGTGCGCGCGGCGGTTTGCGGAGCGGCGGCGGACACATCCGGCAGCAGGCCAGCGATGCTGGCGGCGGCATTGCTGGTGGCCAGGAGCAGTGTTCCCAACTTCACCGCCGGGCCGGCCAGTGTGCACAGCATGGCCTGTTGCCCAGTCTCGCGGAGCAGCACGTGGCCGATTTCACCTGTGAGCAGGAGCTGCTCCAGCCGGCCGCACTTCAGGGCATCGGCAAGCTCCGTGCCGCGGGGCAGCATCGCCGCCACTGTGGCGCCGAGTCGCGCCTCATCGAAGCCCCGAGGCAGGCGGCAGGCGATGATCTGGCCATCTTCGTGGAGAACGGCGGCTCCCTCGATGTTGGGTGTGTTGGCGATCAACGTTTCCAACACGCCGTCCACATGGACGTCGCGCATCCAGCATTCCTCCAAAAATCGAGCGATCAGCCGGCTGGCGGCTAAAAAATGACATTTCCTTTTGTTAATGTGGCCGCTTTCGCACGGGTTGGCAATAATTTTTTGCCGGGCGCGTTGGCAGCCTGGAGCCGCCTTACTGGCTGGCCCAGATGATGCGGTGCATCCAGAGAATTTCTCCCGCCCCGAAGCGGAGCTCCGGATAGGCGGGGTTCAGGCTGGTCAGCTCGATGCGCGAGGCCGTGCGCCGGACGAGTTGCTTGGCCATCACCGCGCCATCGGTGGTGCGGGCCACGACGCGGTCACCCGCGCGCACCGGCGCGGCGGGGGAGACGATGATGGTGTCGCCCTCGCGGTACACCGGTTCCATCGAATCACCGCTGATGGTCAGGGCGTAGGCGTTCACATCCGTGGTGGCGGGCATTTCCACCTCGTCCCAGCCCGCCCCGGCGGGGTAGCCGCCATCGTCGAAGAAGCCTTCCGCCCCGGCCTGGGCCAAGCCGATTAGCGGGATCTTGGTGCGGCCCTTGCGGATTTCCGTCATGGCGCGCGCGCCCGTGACGAGGGCGGTGAACTCCTCCATTCGCGCGCCGGTGGCGGCGAGGATTTTCGCCAGGCTCTCTGTGGAGGGCCAGCGCAGCTTGCCATCCGCGGTGCGGCGTTTGGACATGTTGAAGCTGGTCGGGTCCAGACCGGCTTTGCGCGCTAGGCCGGAGGGCGAAAGCCCGTGCTCCGCCGCCAGCGTGTCGATCGCGCGCCAGATGTCGTCGTGCCGCATGTCCATGCCGCCAATGCTGTAATCTCAAAATGTTATCCGGTTTTTGTAAGGCGGCCAAGGCGAAATAGGAATGTTGTCCGAAATTTCGGGATGAAAACGCGTTAAACCGCGTTAACGAAGCAGAAAGTTCTTGTTATGTTCCACCTATAGGAATATAAGCCTTGGCGTGTCTGCAACCTTAGGTTTTTCAAAAAAGGAAAAACTCCATGGCTTTCTCGCTCCGCAACCTCTCGGTTCTCGCCTACGCCAACGGTTTCACGCTGTGGCACTACAAGGCGGGAAACGACAATTTCAGCCGCGCCGCCGAGGCCGGATATTTCGCCGATTCGGCGGATCTCCTGTGCGAGGGGGATATGGTGATGCTGACCGGCACCGAGGGCGGGCGGATTGTCAGCGTAACCGGAGAGGGGCGGCGCATCGCCCTGGCGCCAATGGCATAAGGCGTGAAAGCGGGCAGGCCTGTTTGGCCTGCCCATGGTGATCTCAGTTCTCGTAATTGTCCCGCACGAACGCATCCAGCAGCTGCACGCCGAAGCCAGTGGCGCCCTTGGGCGTTATGGTGGAATCCTTGGCGGCCCAGGCCGTGCCGGCGATGTCCAGATGCGCCCAGGGCTTGCCGTTCACGAAACGCTGCAGGAACTGCGCAGCGGTGATGGAGCCGCCCGCGCGCCCGCCGCCGATATTCTTCACATCGGCGATGGGGGAGTTCAGCTCCTTGTCGTAGCTTTCTCCCAGCGGTACCAGCGGCATGCGCCAGAGCTTTTCTCCCACTGTCTCGCCCGCGGCGCTCAGCTTGGCGGCGAGCGTATCGTCGTTGCTGAACAGCCCGGCATATTCATGCCCGAGCCCGACGATGATGGCGCCGGTAAGGGTGGCGAGGTCGATCATCAGCTTCGGCGCGAAGCGGGACTGCGCGTAGTACAGCACATCCGCCAGCACGAGCCGGCCTTCGGCGTCGGTGTTCAGGATCTCGATGGTTTGGCCCGAATAGCTCTTCACCACGTCGCCCGGGCGGGTGGCGGTGCCGGAGGGCATGTTCTCCACCAGCCCGACCAGCCCGACGGCATCCACCTTCGCCTTGCGCCCGGCGAGGGCCGCCATCAGCCCCACCACGGCGCCGGCGCCGGCCATGTCCCACTTCATGTCCTCCATGCCGGCAGCGGGCTTGATGGAGATGCCGCCTGTATCGAAGGTCACGCCCTTGCCGACGAAGACCAGCGGGTCCTTCGGCTTCTTCTGCTTCTTGCCGTCGTCGTGGCCCGAGGCGCCGAGCCATTGCAGCACCACCATGCGAGCCGGGCGGGCGCTGCCCTGGGCCACGGCGAGCAGCGAACCGAAGCCGAGCTTTTTCAGGTCATCCTCGTCGAACACCTCGATTTTAAGCCCCAGCTTCTTCAGCTCCTCGGCGCGCTCGGCGAATTCCGCCGGGTAGAGCGTGTTGGCCGGCTCGGTCACCAGGTCGCGGGTGAATTCCACGCCATGCGCCAGGGCCTCGAGTTGCTCGTAGGCGGCTTCGGCCTTGCGCGGCTCGGG
>DATIWS010000009.1:0-5149 GCA_035519275.1 Acidocella sp.
AAGTCCGAGGATCTGGTCGCCGTCGATAATCTCGCCCTGCTCGTCGGCCAGGATCACGCGGTCGGCATCGCCATCGAGCGCGATGCCGAGATCCGCGCCATGCTCCAGCACCGCCTCGCAGAGCTGCCGCGGCGCGGTGGACCCGGCCTCGCGGTTGATGTTGAAGCCGTCCGGGTTGACGCCGAGCGGAATCACCTCCGCCCCCAGCTCGAACAAGGCGGCGGGGGCGACCTTATAGGCCGCGCCATGCGCGCAATCGAGCACGATGCGCAGGCCGTCCAGCCGCAGGCCGCGCGCCAGCGAGGATTTGGCTGCCTCGATATAGCGCCCGGCGGCATCGACGAGGCGCGCGGCACGGCCGAGCTTGGCCGGGGGCGCCAAGCGGTCCGAGAGGTCCTGCGCCATCAGCGCCTCGATTTCCTGCTCGGTTTCGTCGGAGAGCTTGTTGCCGTCCGGGCCGAAGAGCTTGATGCCGTTATCCTCGAACGGGTTGTGCGAGGCGGAGATCACCACGCCGAGGTCGAGCCGCAGCGAGCGGGTGAGCATGGCGATGGCCGGGGTGGGCAGCGGGCCGGCGAGGGTCACGTTCATGCCCGCCGAAATGAACCCGGCGGTGAGCGCCGGTTCCAGCATGTAGCCGGAGAGCCGCGTATCCTTGCCGATGATGACGCGGTGGCGGTGATTGCCGCGCGTGAAGAGCAGCCCGGCGGCTTGGCCGAGCTTGAGCGCCATCTCAGGCGTCATCGGCGCCGTGTTGGCCGTGCCGCGAATCCCATCTGTGCCGAACAGCCTGCGCTTTACCGTGTTATCCATCATCTCTCGCATTCAATGCCTGCCAGACGCTTAAAGCCCGCACGGTGCCCGCCACGTCATGAACCCGCAGTATATGCGCGCCCTGTTGCACCGCAAACAACCCCGCTGTCAGAGATTCAGCGTCGCGCTTGTCAGCCGCCGTCTCGCCGCTGATCTCGCCCAGGAACCGCTTGCGCGAGAGCGCGACGAGCAGGGGGTGGCCAAGTTCGGCCAGACGCCGCGTGGCGCGCAGAAGCTCCACGTTCTGCGCCCCGCGCTTGGCGAAGCCGAGGCCCGGGTCCAGGCAGATAATTTCCGCCCGCACCCCCGCCGCCAGGGCGGCATCGCGCGCGGCCAGCAACTCGGCGGTCACCTCGCTGGTCACGTCATCGTAGATGGCGAGGCTGTTCATCGTGTCCGGTTGGCCGCGCATATGCATCAGCACCACCGGGCAACCGCGCGCCGCCACCAGGGGCAGGGCGGCCGGGTCATGGCGCAGGGCGGAGACATCGTTGATGATCCTCGCCCCGGCATCCAGCGCCGCCGCCATGGTGAGCGCGTTGCGGGTATCCACCGAGATCACCGCGCCCGAAGCCGCCAGGGCGCGGATGACGGGCAGGATGCGCGCCGTCTCTTCTTCGGGCGGCACGGCGGTGGAGCCGGGGCGCGTGCTCTCCCCGCCAATGTCCAGAATATCCGCGCCTTCCGTCAGCATGAGGCGCCCGGCGGCAATGGCGGCCTCGGGGGAGAAATGCCGTCCGCCGTCGGAGAAGGAATCCGGCGTGACGTTGAGAATGCCCATGACCAGCGGCCGGGTGAGCGGCAAGCCGGCCCAGGCGAGCGGCATGGTGGCAGACATGGGCCTCGTTACCATGCACGCCCGCGCCGCCCAAGTTTTTGCACCTGCGCGTGGCCGTGTTACGCCGGGGGTACGAATCATGCGGAGTGTTTGATGACGGCGAAACTTTATCTCGGCACGGCGCGTTATTCCTCATGGTCCATGCGCGGCTGGTTGATGGTGCGGCTGGCGGGGCTGGAGGCGGAGGAGATCTTCGTGCCGCTCGCGGGGGGCAACTCCCCGGCGGTGAAGGCCGTGTCGCCTTCTGGCACCGTACCCTATCTGGAGCATGAGGGCGCCCGGGTGTGGGAGAGCCTCGCCATCGCTGAATATTGCGCCGAGCTGAACCTGGCGCTGTGGCCGGCGGAACGCATCGCCCGCGCCCATGCCCGCGCCATCGCGTCCGAGATGCATGCGGGTTTCCGGGCGCTCCGAATCGCCATGCCGATGAACCTGGGCCGCGACTATGCCGGGCTTGGGCAGAACGCGGAGAGCTTGGCGGATATCGCGCGCATCAAGGCGATCTGGGCGGAGACACGGGAGACATTCGGCGCAAGCGGGCCGTATCTGTTCGGCGCCGCGTTCAACGCCGCTGACGCCATGTTTGCGCCGATCGTGGCGCGGTTCATCACCTTTGCGCCGCCGCTGGGCGATGTGGCGAAGGCCTATTGCGCCGCCGTGCGGGCGCATCCGTTGGTTGCCAAGTGGTACGAGATGGCGGCAAAAGAACCGGCATCCTGGCAACTCGAAAAATATGAAAGTCTCGCATGAAGCTCCGCCCTTTTCTTCTGGCGCTGCCGCTGCTGGCGAGCCCAGGCCTCGCCCTTGCCGAGATTGATTTAACGCTGGACCATGGCTCCGTCTGGCAGACCAGGAAGGTGGGCGTGCGGACCGAGGGGTTCCTGCAGATCCACAACACCGGAAGCGTTGCGGATGTGCTGACCGCCGCGAATTGCAGCGTCGCCGGCAGCACCGAGCTGGTGGGGGCGGATGGCAAGGAACTGGACAGCCTGGACATACCGGCCGGGCAGACGGTGACGCTGTCCCTCACCGGGCCGCATCTGCTGCTGAAGCACCTGCGCTACACCGTGGATTACGGCAGCATCCTGCCCTGCGCCTTCACCTTCCAGCAGGCGGGGGATATGCTCGGCTATCTCAACGCCACGCCAGCTCCGGCCAAGAAATAGCGCAACTTGTGCGGGCGGGGCTTGCCGGTAATCCATGCGGCTGACGAGGTTTTGGGGTTTTGGCGGAGGGGCGAATGACGAAGGCACCAACATCACGGCTTGAGCAGGCCGCCCCCCCGCAGAGCCCGGAGGTGCGCGTTCCGGTTTTCGACGAAGAGATGTATCTGCGCCTGAACCCCGACGTGCTGGTGGCCGTGGCGGCGGGCAAGTTCGGTTCTGGACGGGAGCATTACGAGCGTTTCGGCCGGGCCGAGGGCCGGTTGGTCGCGGCCCCCGGTGCCCCACCGTGCGGCCGCGTCATCCTCACCGCCCAGCCGGACCAGGTGGCCGAGCAGCCGCGCCCGCCCGTGAGCTCGCTCGATACCATCCGGATCTCCCCCGCGGGCGGGATCTATATCGTCGGCTGGGTGAATGACACGCAGGACCGGCTGGACCGGATCGACCTGTTCTTTCCCGGCTGGTCCGTCTCCTTCGACGGCGCCAGTCTGGCCCGCATCCGCCGGCCAGACGCCGAGGCCGCGATGGGCATCGCCACACCGCACGCCTACGGGTTCTGGGGCTTCCTCTATGCCGCGCGCCGCCTCTCCGGCGGTTCCTGCAACGCCGTGCTGCGGATGAAATCCGGGGCGGAGCGTTCGGTCATGCTCACGGCGGAAGCCGCCGAGGACCAGGAGATGCGCAACATCGCGCTGGGCCAGCTGGCGCAGGCGCAATATCTCGGCACCCCGTATTTCGCGGCCAGCGCCTCGGTGGACGCGGCGATCGGCGCGCAGCTTGTCGATTTCAACCAGATGCTGACGCGCCGCGCGGTGAACGCGCCGTATGTCGAGCGCTTCGGCCGCCGCGGGGTCAGCTACAAGGGCTCGATCATCGTCTGCCTCTACGGCAAGCCGGAATATCTGTTCCTGCAGCAGGCCTTGTTCTCGCGCCATCCGGCGATGCGCGACTACGAGTTCATCTATGTCTCCAACAGCCCCGAGATCGCCGAGACGCTGCTGAAGGAGGCGAGGCGCTGTAGCCTGATATACGGGCAGGACCTGACCTTGGTGCTGCTCAACGCCAATGCCGGGTTCGGCGCCGCCAACAACGTTGCCGCGCAATACGCCTCCAGCCCGCGGCTGATCATCATGAACCCGGACGTGTTCCCCCACGACCAGGATTGGGCGGCGAAGCACAGCGCCGTGCTGGAGGAGTTGCCGGGGGCACAGACGCAGATTTTCGGCGTGCCGCTGTATTACGATGACGGCTCGCTGATGCATGCGGGGATGTATTTCGAGGTCGATACGGTGCCGGAGCTGGCTCCTGGCCGCAAGCCCCAGACGAGCATTCTGCGCGTCGAGCATTATGGCAAAGGCGCGCCGCCGGAGACCGCGCGGTTCCTGCGCCCGCGCCCGGTGCCGGCGGTGACTGGGGCATTCATCTCCGTCGCGAGCGACTGGTTCGAGACCCTCGGCGGTTTCACCGAGGATTACATCTTCGGCCATTACGAGGATGCGGATCTGTGCCTGAAGAGCCTGGAGGCCGGGCGGGCGCCCTGGCTGCACGATGTGCGGCTGTGGCATTTGGAGGGCAAGGGCTCCGTCCGCAGGACGGTGCATGAGGGCGGCTCCGCCGTGAATCGCTGGCTGTTCACCAAAACCTGGGGCGAGCTGGTGCTTGGCGAACTGCTCGGGCCCGAGCCCGCCCACCCCGCGCTGCGCGCGGCGGCCAAGGAGGAAGCGCTGGCATGAAAATCCTGATCGTCAGCCTGTATCACCCTGAGCTGGTGCGCGGGGGCGCGCAGCAGGTTGCCTTCGAGCTGTTCGAGGGGCTGAAGCAGCAGCCTGATGTGGAGCCGTATCTGCTCGCCTCGGCGGACCATAACAGCCCGGCGCTGTTCAAGAGCGGTGCGCGCATCACCGGCTTCGACGGGCGGCCAAATGAGTTCCTGTTTCTCTCTCAGGAATATGACTACGCCTGGGAGAAGGGCGGCAACCTACTGCTCGTCGAGGCGTTCAAGGAATTCCTTGAACTCATCCAGCCGGATGTGGTGCATTTCCACCATTTCCTCACCATCGGCATCGATCTGCTGACGCTGACGCGCCGTGTGCTGCCGGGGGTGAAGATCGTCTTCACCGCGCATGAGTTTCTCGCCATCTGCCCGGCCAACGGGCACATGGTGCGCCGCACCGATGCCTCGCTCTGCACGCGCGCCTCCGCCGTGCGCTGCCATCAGTGCCTGCCCGAGCGCCCGCCCGAGCATTATTTCATGCGCGAGATGTGGATGAAGCGGCATCTCGACGCGGTGGATGTGTTCACCACGCCGAGCCGCTTCATGATTTCGCATTACGCC
>DATIWS010000010.1:0-6428 GCA_035519275.1 Acidocella sp.
GCCCCGAGCTGCCGGATGTCTCCGAGGTTTTCGCCAAGCTCTGGGGCGTGGCCCTGGCCCGCGTGGTGGACATGCAGGACAAGGACAAGCGCACGCTGCTGGATGCCGGGCTGCTGGCGGTGGCGGAGCGGTTCCGCGGCACGCCAGCGCTGGATATGCTGCGCGCCGAGGCTCTGCGCGTGGAGGCGGCGCATGCCATGGCGGCGCTGGAAGTGGACGCGATTCTCTGCCCCGCCGTGCCGCATTGCGCCCCGCTGGCCGAGGCGCCGGTGGACGACCCCGTGGCAGCACTTTGGCAAAACTGGGCGCCGTGGACCTTCCTGTTCAGCCTCACCCGCCAGCCGGCGATTTCCATCCCCATGGGGGTGAACGCCGCCGGGCTGCCGACTGCGGTGCAGATTGCCGCGCCGGTTTATCGGGATGATGTGATGCTCCGCGTCGCGCGGGCGGTGGAACGGGCAGTGGGGTAGTTTTCTGTCATTGCGAGCTGCGCGGTAGCGCGGCGCGCAATGACGACGTGGGGCGGTTGCGTTGTGTTGGCGTCATTGCGAGCGCAGCGAAGCAATCCATCTTCACGTGAGCAGCCCATCATAGAGATCAAGCCAATCCGGGTTGGTCTCCATGATCAGCCGGACTTTCGCGGCGCGTGAGCCGGCTTTGATCTGTTTCTCACGAAGGATGGCGGCTTCCATTGTTCCGTGAATTTCAAGCCATACGAGAGATTTTACGCCGTATTTCGCGGTGAATCCGCCAGTGGTTTCGTCGCGGTGTTGGGCGATGCGCTGGATGAGGTTTGAAGTCACGCCCGTGTAGATCGTGCCGTTTTTTCTGCTCGCAACGATGTAAACGGCTGGCTGCTTCATGTCGTGAACCACGCTTGTCGTGGAAAAGATGGATTGCTTCGCTGCGCTCGCAATGACGGGGTTACTCCCCCGCCTCCCTCGTCACCCGCACGCGCTCGATGCGCCGTCCGTCCATGGCCAGCACCTCGAACTTCCAGCCGCCGAACACAATCGCGTCGCCCGCCCGCGCGGGGCGCAGCAGCAGCGCCAAAATCAGCCCGCCCAGCGTGTGGTAGCTTCCCTCATTGGGCAGCGCCGGCAGGTGCAGCCTGGCCTTCGTTTCGTCCACCGGGGTCAGCCCATCCAGCTCGTACACTGAATCTGCCGCGGGTTCCGGCGCATGCGCGGGCGGGCCGGCATCATCAGCGTCGCCGACAATGGCTTCCAGCACGTCCGCCGCCGTCACCATGCCCTCGAAGCTGCCGTATTCGTCCAGCACCAGGGCGATGCCGAGCGCCTCGCCCTTCAGGCGCTCCAGCGCTTCCAGCGCAGTAACGGAATCGGGGATCGCGATAGGTTGGCGCAGCGCCGCGGCGAGAGAGAGTTCCTTGCCGTCCAGCACGCGGTCCAGAATCTCCTTGGCCTGCACCACGCCGGCCACGTTGTCGATCGCGCCGTCGCACACCACGAAGCGCGAATACGGCGCGGTGCGCAGGCGCGAGACGATGTCCTCCTTCGGCGCGGTGCGGTCGATCCAGACGATCTCGGTGCGCGGTGTCATGATCGCGCGTACGGGCTTGTCGGCCAGGCGCAGCACGCGCTCGATGATGTCGCGCTCCTCCGTCTCCAGCACGCCGGCCTCGGCACCCTCCACCAGTATCGCTTTCAGCTCCTCCTCGCTCACCACGCGGGCGTTCTCCGGCTCCGGGCCGAACAGGTGCAGCACCAGCGAGGTTGCCTTGCCCAGCAGCCATATCGCTGGGGCCGCCACCTGCGCCAGCAGGCTGAGCGGTCCGGCCACCACGGTGGCGATGCGTTCAGGGTGGCGCAGTGCCAGCTGCTTGGGCACCAGCTCGCCGAATACGAGGGTGAGGAAGGTGATGACCACCACGGTGAGCACCAGCGCCACCGGCCCGGCATAGGGCGCGATAAAGGGCAGGTGGGAGACGGGGCCTTCCAGCCGCGCGCCGACCTGATCACCGCCGAACACGCCGGTGAGGATGCCGATGAGCGTGATGCCGAATTGCGAGGTGGGCAGGAAGCTGTGCGGGTCATCGGCGAGCGCCCGGGCTCGCGCCGCGCCGCGCACGCCCTGGCGCTCCATAAGAGTGAGCATGGCCCGGCGGGCCGAGACCAGGGCGAGTTCCGCGAGTGCGAAGGCGCCGTTGAGCAGGATGAGCAGAGCCAGGATAAAGAGCTGAAGAGCGAGGGGCATGGCCCTGCTTGTATCGAAAAATTGCGTGGCGTGCAGCCATGCCGCGCATGGCTGATGCTCGGATTGCCTTAGTTGGGACACAATCGCGCCCACGCAACGCCTTACTGGACTGTCATCCATTGCTACGCACGGGGCTAATCCCGGGGTTTTTTGGATCGCAAGGCCATGTCGTACCAGTCTCACATCCAGCGCCAGGAGGCGCTCATCTCCACAGCCAAGCCCCGCAAGGGCTGGGCCAACCCGGGTTCCTGGGCTGCGGCGCTCGGCGTCGGGGTGGTGGCATTCGGCCTGTGGGGTGCTGCCAACCGGCCGGCGACCGATATCGCCCCGTATCATGGCGATATTGGCGGTTTCGCCTTCTCGCCCTTCCATAAGGGGGAGAGCCCGGAGGCCGGCAAGTACCCGAGCACGGCTGAAATCAAGTCCGACCTCGCCTTCGCGGCCAAATACACCCACAATATCCGCACCTACACGGTCGAGGGCGATCTGGGGCAGATCCCGGCCCTGGCCGAGGGCATGCACCTGAACGTCACGCTCGGCGGCTGGCTGGACCGCCACCCGGACGCCAACGCCAAGGAGCTGGCCAAGCTGGTGCAGGTGGCCAATGCCAACCCGGACGTGACGCAGCTCATGGTCGGCAACGAGACCCTCCTGCGCGCGGACATGACCGTTCCGCAGCTCATTGCCGACATCAAGCAGGTGCAGGCGCAGACCCACGTGCCCGTCTCCACCGCCGAACCCTGGCATGTGTGGCTGAAGCACCCTGAACTCGCCAACCAGGTCGATTTCATCACCGTGCATCTGCTGCCCTACTGGGAGGGCGTGCCCGAGAACATTGCCGTGCAGGACGCCATGAACCGGCTGACAGCCGTGCATGACCGCTTCCCCAACAAGCGCATCGTCATCGGCGAGGTGGGCTGGCCCTCCGACGGCATCGACATCGGCGCCGCCCGCGCCAACAACGTGAACCAAGCCCGCTTCCTGCGCGATTTCTTCAACCTCGCGCAGAAGAACCATATCGACTACTTCGTGATGGAAGCCTTCGACCAGCCGTGGAAGACGAGCTTCGAGGGCCGCGCCGCCGGCTACTGGGGCATGTTCACCCTGGATCGCCACGCGAAATGGTCGCTGACCGGCCCGGTTGAGAACAACCCGAACTGGCTCGAATACGCGCTGGGCGCGTGCTTGGCCTCGCTGGCGGCCACCATGCTGCTGCTCTCCCGCCGGCCGGACATCCGCTTCACCGGCAAGTTCACCTTCGCGGCGCTGGTGGAGGGCTTCACTGCCATTCTCGCCCTGCTGTTCATGAACATGAGCGAGACCTACCTCTCGCTGGGCGCCGCCGCCGTGTGGGGCGCGCTGGCCGCGGGGCAGGGGCTGCTGCTCTTCCTGCTGATCGCCGACAGCTTCGACCTCGTCGAGACCATCTTTGGCCGCGTGCAGAAGCGGCACTATGAGCCCATCCCGGCGCCCGCCGGCTCCAGGCTGCCGAAGGTTTCCATCCATCTGCCCATCTGCAACGAGCCGCCGCACATGGTGCGCCAGACGCTCGATGCCCTGGCCGCGCTGGACTACGACCGCTTCGAGGTTCTGGTCATCGACAACAACACCATGGACCCCGCGGTCTGGGAGCCGGTGGCCGAGCACTGCGCGCGCCTTGGGCCCAAGTTCCGCTTCTTCACCCTGGGCAAGTACAAGGGCTACAAGGCCGGCGCGCTGAACTTCGCCCTGCGCGAGACCGCCCCGGATGCCGAGATCATCGGTGTGATCGACTCCGACTATCTGGTGGACCCGGACTGGCTGCGCTGCATGGTTCCCGCCTTCGACAACCCGAAGGTCGGCTTCACCCAGTCGCCCCAGGACTACCGCGACAATGACGGTTCGCTGTTCAAGCGGATGATGTTCTGGGAATACGCCGGCTTCTTCCACGCCGGCATGGTCACCCGTAACGAGCGCAACGCCATCATCCAGCACGGCACCATGACCCTGGTGCGCAAGCAGGCGCTGCTAAATGAGCACGGCTGGGCCGAGTGGTGCATCTGCGAGGACAGCCAGCTCGGGCTGCGCCTGTTCCGCGCCGGGTACGAGGCGGTGTACTCCAAGAAGTCCTTCGGCAAGGGCGTGATGCCGGACGACTACAATGCCTTCCGCAAGCAGCGCTACCGCTGGGCCTATGGCGCCATGCGCATTGTCCGCGCCAATGCCGCCGCCCTGTTCAACCCCTTCAACAAGGAGCTGACGCTCGGCCAGCGCTGGCACTTCATCACCGGCTGGCTGCCCTGGTTCGGCGACGCGCTGGGCATCGTGTTCCTCACCATGGGCCTCGCCTGGTCGGCCGGGCTGATCTTGGACCCGGTGCGCTTCGAGTTCCCGATCGTCCTCTTCATGCTGCCCTCGATCGGCCTGTTCTTCTTCAAGATCGCGCAGATCCTGGCGCTGTATAAGAATCGCGTGCCCTGCGGCTTCATGGACCGCGTCGGCGCCGCGGTGGCGGGTCTGGCGCTCTCCCACAGCATCGGCAAGGCGGTGTGGAAGGGTCTTTTCACCAACAAGCTGCCCTTCCTGCGCACGCCGAAGATGAAGGACGCTCCCGCCCTGGTGCAGGGTCTGGTGATGGCCCGCGAGGAGCTGGTGCTCCTGGCCCTCACCTGGGGTGCTGCGCTGGGTGTTGGCTTCGGCCACCACTGGGCGACGGTGGAAACCAAGCTCTGGGTCGCGGTGCTGTTCACCCAGTCCATGCCCTACCTGGCCTCGGTCGGTGTCTCCATCCTGGCCTCCATGCCGGCCAAGGTAGCCAAGCCGGTGGCGATCCAGGCCCCCGTCAAGGTTTCCGCGCCGCTCGGCGCGATGCACCCGGCGGCTGGCGACTAAGCGGTTAAATGACAAAAAAGGCCAGGATGGCATTGCCGTCCTGGCCTTTTTTATGCGCGGCAGGGCTGTTCGATTATGCTTGCGTTGTGCGGTGCGGCACGTGCATAAGGCCGCCACCAACCGCGAATGCGCGACCGGAGCCAAATTCCGGCCTTGGCGGTTGTGTTTGTCTATTGGGGCGGGGACGCCCTTGCCGGGCAGTATTTTACCCGTCCACTCCAAAATCGCGCGTGGAAACCGGACATTATCGCCGCTCACATGAGTTTGCGGCGCCGGAGACGTATGTTTATGACTGATGTTACTTTTGCTTCCTTTGGCTTTGCCAGCACGATTCTGCACGCCCTTAACGCGACGGGATTTGTGAAACCCACCCCCATCCAGGCTGGCGCCATTCCGGCCGGCCTCGCCGGACGGGACGTTCTAGGCATCGCCCAGACCGGCACCGGCAAGACCGCCGCCTTCGCCCTCCCCATTCTGCAGCAGATGGCCGCGAACAAGCTGCATTCGCGCCGCTTCGCCACCCGGGCGCTGATCCTGGCCCCCACGCGTGAGCTGGCGGTGCAGATCGAGCAGGAATTCAAGAAATTCGGCGCCGGGCTCGGGCTGAACACGGTGCTGATCGTGGGCGGCGTGGGCCGCATGGGCCAGGTCAACCGCATGTCTCGCGGGGCTGACATCGTTGTCGGCACGCCGGGGCGCATCGTGGACCTGATGAGCACGCGCAACCTGCTGATCGACCAGTGCCAGTTCTTCGTGCTGGACGAGGCCGACCGCATGCTGGACCTCGGCTTCATGCCGGATATCCGCAAGGTGGTCTCGGCCCTGCCGTCGCGCCGGCAATCGGCGCTGTTCTCCGCCACCATGCCCACGGAAATCTCCGGGCTGGCGGAAGGGCTGCTGCGCGATCCGGTGCGGGTGGCGATCGCCGCCGTGTCCTCCACCCCGGCGCGCATTGCCCAGCATGTGCATTTCGTCGAGGCCGGGGCCAAGCGGCATCTGCTCAACAACCTGCTGAAGGACCCGAGCTTCACCCGCGCCATCGTGTTCACCCGCACCAAGCGCGGCGCGGACCGCGTGGCGCTGCAGCTGAACCAGGAGAAGATTTCCGCCGCCCCGATGCACGGCAATCTGGGCCAGAACGCCCGCCAGCGCGCGCTGGAAGCGTTCAAGTCCGGTGAGGTTCGCGTGCTTGTCGCGACCGACCTCGCCGCCCGCGGCATCGACGTGACCGGCGTTTCGCATGTGGTGAATTACGAGCTGCCCAACGAGCCGGAGAGCTACGTGCACCGCATCGGCCGTACCGCGCGCAATGGCGCCGAGGGCATGGCCGTGGCCTTCTG
>DATIWS010000011.1:0-5387 GCA_035519275.1 Acidocella sp.
GCATCGGCCAGAGCATCGAACACCTTCGCCGGGCGGAGGTTGGCGAACACCTGCAACTCCTGGCGCAGGCGCAGCAGCCCGGCCTCGGGGCGGATTTCAAACGGCACCTTGTCCCATTTCGGCCCGCCGACGGAGCCGAACAGCACTGCGTCCACCTCCTTCGCCTTGGCCACGGTGGCGTCCGTCACCGGCACGCCATTGGCGTCGATAGAGGCGCCGCCGACCAGATCCTCGGTGATGGTGAAGCTGGCGCGGCCGGAGCTTTGCAGCCAGTTCAGCACGCGCTTAGCCTGGGCCATTACTTCGGGGCCGATGCCGTCACCGGCGAGAAGCAGGAGGGTCTTGTTAGCAGTCATATATCAGGCTCCGTGAATCTTGGGCTGCCAAGCGGGTTGGCGGGCCTCATAGGCGTCGATGGCGGCGGTGTGTTCTAGGGTCAGGCCGATATCGTCCAGCCCGTTCAGCAGGCAGTGCTTGCGGAACGGATCGACGTTGAAGGCGATCTCCTCGCCATTGGGACGCACGACCACTTGGCGTTCCAAATCCACCGTAAGGCGGGCATTGGTGCCGAGCGACGCATCGTCCATCAGCTTCACCACCACGTCTTCGGGCAGGGCGATAGGCAGGATGCCGTTCTTGAAGCAGTTGTTGAAGAAAATGTCCGCGAAGCTGGGCGCGATGACGCAGCGAATGCCGAAATCCAGCAGCGCCCAGGGGGCGTGCTCGCGCGAGGAACCGCAGCCGAAATTATCGCCCGCCACGAGGATCTGCGCGTGGCGGTACTTCTCCCGGTTCAGCACGAAATCCGGTTTCTCGGCGCCATCGGCTTCGTAGCGCATATCGGCGAAGAGGCTCTTGCCGAGCCCGGTGCGCTTGATGGTCTTCAGGAAGCGCGCCGGGATGATTTTGTCGGTATCGATATTCGCTACGTTCAGCGGCGCGGCGATGGCGGTCAGGGTCGTGAACTTATCCATTACACCAGTTCCCTTACATCGGTCAGCGTGCCGGTTACGGCAGCGGCGGCGGCCATGGCGGGGGAAAGCAGGTGGGTGCGCCCACCCGGTCCCTGACGGCCCTCGAAATTGCGGTTGGAGGTGCTGGCGCAGCGCTGGCCCGGCGTCAGCTTGTCCGGGTTCATGCCCAGGCACATCGAGCATCCGGCCTCGCGCCATTCGAACCCGGCATCGACGAAGATCTTCGCCAGGCCCTCTTCCTCGGCCTGCTTCTTTACTAGCCCGGAGCCCGGAACCACCAGCACGCGCACGCCGGGCGCCACATGGCGGCCCTTGGCCACGGCGGCGGCAGCGCGCAGGTCTTCAATCCGCGAATTGGTGCAGGAGCCGATGAACACAACATCCACCTTGGTGCCCGCGATCTTCTGGCCCGGCTGCAAATCCATGTAGCTCAGCATCCGCTCCATCTGGGCGCGCTTGGCCTCGTCCGGCTCATCCGCCGGGTTGGGCGTATTGCCGGTGATGGAAATCACCGCTTCCGGATTCGTGCCCCAGGTCACCTGCGGCGCGATCTCGGCGGCATCCAGCAGCACCACCTTGTCGTAATGCGCGCCTTCGTCGCTGGGCAGGGTCTTCCAATACGCCACGGCGGCGTCGAAATCCTTGCCCTTGGGGGCGAAGGGGCGGCCCTTGATGTATTCGAAGGTCGTTTCGTCCGGCGCGATCAGCCCGGCGCGGGCCCCGGCCTCGATGGCCATGTTGCAGACGGAAAGCCGCCCGGCCATGTCCAGGTCGCGGATCGCTTCGCCGGCGAACTCGATGACATGCCCGGTGCCACCGGCGGTGCCGATCTTGCCGATGATCGCCAGCACAATGTCCTTGCCGCTGACACCCGGATGCAGCTTGCCGTCCACCCGCACCAGCATGTTCTTGGCCGGTTTCTGCAGCAGGGTCTGGGTGGCCAGCACATGCTCCACCTCGGAGGTGCCGATGCCGAAGGCCAGCGCGCCCATGGCGCCGTGCGTGGACGTGTGGGAGTCGCCGCACACGATCGTCATGCCCGGCAGGGAGATGCCCTGTTCCGGCCCGACCACGTGCACGATGCCCTGGCGCGCGTCGGACATGGGGAAGTAAGTCACCCCGAACTCCGCCACGTTCTGCTCAAGCGTCTCGATCTGCAGCTTGCTCTCGGGCTCGTTCACGCCGTTCAGGCGGTCCGTATCGGTCGGCACGTTATGGTCCACCACGGCGATGGTGTTCTCAACGCGGCGCACCTTGCGGCCCGCCATGCGCAGCCCCTCGAAGGCCTGCGGGCTGGTCACCTCATGCACGAGATGCCGGTCGATGTAGAGCACGCACGTGCCGTCCTCCAACCGGTCCACCACATGCGCATCCCAAATCTTGTCGAATAACGTGCGCGGCATCGAAATCGCGGCCTCCTGGTAAAACTCCGGCTTTTGGGGAGACGCCCCCGCCGGATATGAAAAAGGGGGCTTGAAAGCCCCCCATGTCGTCGCCCGTCGCGCGGGTTCCAAGAGCCTCCCGGCTCATGGCTGGGGGGCGATGGGGGGAGGAACCTCCCCCCGGTATGTGCCTTACTCGGCGGCGGCGGTCTCGGTCACAACCTCGCGCGCCTTCTCGGCGATGCGGGCGGACTTACCGCGGCGGCCGCGCAGGTAGTACAGCTTGGCGCGGCGCACGTCGCCACGGCGCACGACGGTAATGTCGGCGATGGTCGGCGCGTAGAGCGGGAAGATACGCTCCACGCCTTCGCCGTAGGAGATCTTCCGCACGGTGAAGGAGGAGTTGATGCCACGGTTGGAACGGGCGATGCACAGGCCTTCGAAGGCCTGGATACGCGAGCGCTCGCCTTCCTTCACCTGCACGTTCACGCGCAGCGTGTCGCCGGGGACGAAGGTGGGGATGGTCTTGGCTTCGGTCAGCTTCGCGATCTGCTCGGCTTCCAGCGTCTGGATGATGTTCATGGGTCTGGTCCTTCTCGAATGGGGTGTTTAGGGCGCGTGGGCGCCGGATGCAATGTATTGGTTGTAGAGGTCGGGCCGGCGGCGCTGCGTAATCTGCCTGGACTGGGCGAGGCGCCAGGCGGCGACGGCGGCGTGGTTGCCTGAGGTAAGCACGTCCGGCACGGCGTGGCCTTCCCAGACAGCCGGGCGGGTGTAGTGCGGGTATTCCAGCAGTGCGTCGGAGAAGCTCTCCTCCACGCCGCTTTCCGCATGGCCCATCACGCCCGGCAGCAGGCGGATGACGGAATCGAGCAGCACCAGCGCCGGCAGTTCCCCGCCGGAGAGGACATAGTCCCCGATGCTGATCTCCTCGCCCTGGCGCGCCTCAATGACGCGCTGGTCGAAGCCCTCGAACCGCCCGCACACCAGCACGGCGCCCGGGCCTTCCGCCAGTTGCCGCACGCGGCCTTGCGTGAGCGGCGTGCCGCGCGGCGTGAGGAAGATGAGCGGCCGCTGATCCGCAACCGCACCGATCGCCGCGTCCACCACATCAGGCCGCAGCACCATGCCGGCGCCGCCACCGAAGGGCGTGTCATCCACGCTGCGGTGCCTGCCCAGCCCGAAGTCGCGGATATCCGTGACCTTCAGGCTCCATTTCTGCTCCGCCAGCGCCTTGCCAGCCAGGGATTCCCCCAGCGGGCCCGGAAACATGGACGGGAACAGGGTGAGGATGTCCGCGCGCCAGGTCATGCGTCCTCGCGTGCCTCAACCTCGGCCGGCGGGATGACGACGACGAAGCCCTCGCTGACATTCACCACCGGCACGCAGGCCTTGGTGAAGGGGATCAGCCTTCCGCCCGGCATGATCTCCAGGCTGACGCCGGCGCCGTAATCCAGCACGTTGGCCACGCGCCCGATCTCTTCGCCCGCCTCGCCGCGCGCCTGCAGGCCGATGAGATCCGCGAAATAGAACTCTTCCTCCTCCGCCTCGGGCAAAGCCTCGCGGGGGATGAACAGCTCCACATTCGTCAGCGTCTCGGCCTCGTTGCGGTCGGTAATCCGGCGTTTGCCCTTGGGCGTGACCTCGCTGAGCCAGGCGGCATTCTCATGCGCCCATTCCAGCGCAAACTGCCGGCCCTTGCGGTCGGTCAGCGTGTACGCCGCCAGGGACTCTGGGTCCTCGGCGAATACGTTCACGCGCACCTGGCCGCGCACGCCGTGCGGCTTGCCAATCACGCCCATCAGGATCAACCGGTCGTCCACGCGCCCTCTGCTTTGTTAGGCGGCGGCCGCGGCCTTGGCGCGCTCGGCGGCGCGCTCCTGCGCCTTCTTCTTCGGCTGCGGCTGCTTGGTCTGCTCGGTGCGGACCGGGGCCTTGATCAGCTCGGCCTTGGCCAGGAAGCGGGCGACGCGGTCGGTCGCCTGGGCGCCATTGGCGATCCAGTACTGCAGGCGCTCGGTCAGCAGGGTCACGCGCTCGGCGTGGTCAGCCGGCAGCATCGGGTTATAGGTGCCGACGCGCTCGATGAACTTGCCGTCGCGCGGGGCGTTCGCATCGGCGATGACGATGTGGTAGAACGGGCGCTTCTTGGCGCCGCCGCGGGACAAACGGATTTTAACAGACATAGTCGCTCCTTAGGTTAACTAAAAACTGGTTAAAACGGACGGCGGCCGCCTTTGGCGCCGCCCATGGCGGATTGCATCTGGCGCATCATCGCCTCCGCGCCGCCCATTTTGTTCATGCGCTTCATCATGGTCGACATATCGTCGAACTGCTTCAGCAGCTTGTTCACTTCCTGCACGGTGGTGCCGGAGCCCGCCGCGATGCGCTTCTTGCGGCTGGCTTTCAGGATATCCGGGGCGCGCCGCTCGGCGGGGGTCATGGAGCTGATGATCGCCACGTGCTTCTTGAACACGGTGGTGTCCAGATTGGCGTTCTCGATCTGCTGCTTCATCTTGCCGATGCCCGGCAGCATGCCGAGAATACCGGAGAGCGAGCCCATCTTGGAAATCTGCTTGAGCTGCGACGCGTAGTCTTCCAGGTCGAACTTGCCCTTCGCCATCTTCTTGGCGAGTTTCTCGGCTTCCACTTGGTCGATATTCTGCGCCGCGCGCTCGACCAGCCCGACAATGTCGCCCATGCCGAGGATGCGCCCGGCGATGCGCTCCGGGTTGAACTCGTCCAGCGCGTCCAGCTTCTCGCCCATGCCCGCGAGCTTGATCGGCGCGCCGGTAACGCTGCGCATGGAGAGCGCAGCACCGCCACGGGCATCGCCGTCGAGCCGGGTCATCACGATGCCGGTGATCTGCACCGCTTCGTTGAAGGCGGTGGCGGTGGTCACGGCGTCCTGGCCGGTCATGGCGTCCACGACCAGCAGGGTTTCCACCGGGTTCACCGCAGCGCGGATCGCCTTCACCTCTTCCATCAGCGCGAGGTCGATGGACAGGCGCCCGGCGGTATCCAGGATCAC
>DATIWS010000012.1:0-2461 GCA_035519275.1 Acidocella sp.
TCTGACTATGCCGTATATGCCATGCGCCGGGAGCAGGGTATAAGGCCAGCGCCATCAACAGAGCAGGATATTACATCATGAATGCTAATGCCGCGACGAGCCCGAAGATCAAAGTCACAGCTTTGCCGGGGGACGGCATCGGCCCTGAGGTGATGGCCGCCACCATCCGCATCCTGGACGCCGCCGGCGCCCCGATCGATTGGGAATATGCCGAAGCCGGCGCTGAAGCCTTCAAGAAGGGCATCATTACCGGCGTGCCGCGCGAGACGCTGGACAGCATCTCCCGCAACAAGCTGGCGCTGAAGAGCCCGCTGGAAACCCCGGTGGGCTTTGGCGGCAAGTCCGCCAACGTTACGATGCGTAAGTATTTCGAACTCTACGCCAACATCCGCCCCGTGCGTGAGCTCCCCGGCATCACCACCCCGTTCTCCGGCCGCGGGATCGACATGGTGATCGTGCGCGAGAACGTGGAGGACGTGTATGCCGGCATCGAGCATATGCAGACCACCACCGTCGCCCAGTGCCTCAAGCTGATGACCGCCCCGGGCTGCGAGCGCATCATCCGCGCCGCCTACGGTTTGGCCCAGGCGGAAGAGCGCAAGACCGTGACGGTTGCCACCAAGGCGAACATCATGAAGCTCACCGAGGGCATGATGAAGCGCATGGGCGAGAAGGTCGCCGCCGAGTTCCCGGACATCAAGCCCGGCCACATCATCATCGATAACTGCGCCCACCAGCTCGTCATCAAGCCGGAGGCGTTCGACGTTATCGTCACCTCCAACATGAACGGCGACATCATCTCCGACCTCGCGGCCGGTCTCGTCGGCGGCCTGGGCATCGCCCCGTCCTCCAACCTGGGCGACCACGCGGCGATGTTCGAGGCCGTGCACGGCTCCGCGCCGGATATCGCCGGCAAGGGCCTGGCCAACCCCACCGCGCTGCTCTCCGCCGCGATCATGCTGCTGCGCCATATCGCCGCCTTCGATGTGGCCGAGAAGGTGGAGCAGGCGCTGTTCATCACCCTGGCCGAGGGCAAGAACCTCACCGGCGACCTCGCCCCGCGCGGCCATGGCGTCGGCACCGCGGCCTTCACCGACCAGGTCATCGCCAACCTGGGCCGTTTCTCGGCGATGAAGTCCCGCACGTACAACAAGTTCGAGCTGAAGACCTGGCCGGAACTGACCGCCCATACCGAGCCCACCACCCGCGAGCTGGTCGGCATAGACGTGTTCCTGGAGACCGACCTCGGCGCCGAGGAACTGGGCAAGACGCTGGAGGCGATCGCGCAGGACAGCCCCTTCACCCTGTCCGGCATCTCCAACCGCGGCGTGCAGGTCTATCCCCCCACGGGCGGCTTCACCTTCCTGGTGGACCACTTCGCCTGCCGCTTCATGTTCAAGAACCCGATCTCCCTGACCGACTCCACCAGCAGCGGCCAGCCCGAGATCAGCTACCTGGTGCAGCGCCTCGGCGCCAAGTTCACCTGGATGCATATCGAGAAGCTGCAGCGCTTCGACGGCAAGGATGCCTTCGAGCGTCCTCAGGGCGCCTAAAGCCCCTGAAACAGAAAAGCCCGGACCAAGTCCGGGCTTTTCTTGTGCCTTGAGGAAGGCCTCAGCAGCGATAAGTGGCGAGGAGATCTTCCATATCGCTGGCGTGAACCTCCTCGTCCTCCGCGATCTCGCGCAGCAGGGCCGCGGTTTCCGGGTCCGCATCCTCGAGATGCGCGATCAGCTCGCGATACAACTCGGTGACGCATTGTTCCGCCGCCAGATTTTCCTCCAGCCGCTTGGCCAGCACCCCTTCGGCGCTGTCCGGCGCCAGATGGCGGGAGGAAAGCCCGGCCGGTGCGTAATCCGGCTTACCGCCCAGCGCCAGGATGCGCGCCGCGATGCGCTGCATATGGGCGCGTTCATCCGCCGCCTGGGCCTGGAACTCGGTCCCGGCCCAAGCCGACTCAAGCCCCTCGCGCGAGACAGACATCATGCTGTAGCGGAGCACGCAGGCGATCTCGGTGGCCAAAGCCGCCTGCAGCAGGGCTATGCTATGCTCCGGCCCGCTCCAGCCAGCCTGCAAGCAGGCCTGCGCGGCGGCGCGCTGGCGTTCAATGTCCTTCAGAAAATGGTTTTCCCTGATCGCGGCTTGTTCGAACATGGCGGGGCTCCTTCGGGGCCATTCCTGTAGATAAGAATAATTCTCATTTATATAAACAGAGCTTCCCCCTGACTCAAGCCTGCGGTGCGGCCGGAACGTCGCGGATGGACCTTTATCCCCGCCTGGGGTTCAGCTAAAGCCGCACGATGAGCACGGTACTTCCCAACACATTGCGCAACGGCCCGGATGGGCGCGGGCGTTTCGGCGAATTCGGCGGGCGGTTTGTCGCGGAAACGCTGATGCCGCTGATCCTGGAGCTGGAAGCGGCGTACGAGGCCGCCAAGGCCGACCCGTCCTTCCAGGCCGA
>DATIWS010000013.1:0-4920 GCA_035519275.1 Acidocella sp.
CTTGGTGAGCCCGGTGGGGGTCGAACCCACGGCCGTCCGATTAAAAGTCGGATGCTCTACCACTGAGCTACAGGCTCACAAGATTTTAAAAAGGGGTGCCGCGCGGACACCCTCTGTGGTGGGGGCAAGAACCATTTTTCCGCCCCCTAAGTCAAGTGATGGGTTAGGGGTTGTTTCAGAAGTCGCTCTGGCGTGCTGAATAGCTGTGAATTTCGAGCACCGGAGCACAGAAAAACGTGGCTAGGCAGCCGCCAGAGTAGACTTGTGATACAGCCTCTTAGACAACAACCATCTTGATGATCGAATCCGGGTCCTGCACCTGGCCGTTGGAGCCGGTGCCCTTCTTGATCTGCTGCACCGCATCCATGCCCGCCGTCACCTGACCGACGATGGTGTACTGGCCGTCCAGGAAGGTGGACGGGGCGAAGCAGATGAAGAACTGCGAGTTGGCGGAGTCGGGGTCCGAGGTGCGGGCCATGCCCACCGTGCCGGTGAGGAAGCTGGCATCCTGGGTGAACTCAGCCGGCAGGTTGGGCAGCGGCGAGCCGTGCATGCCGGTATTGGTCTGGTCGCCGGTCTGCGCCATGAACCCGGCGATGACGCGGAAGAACTTGCAGCCATCGTAGAAGCCCTGGGCCGCGAGGGTGCGCAGACGCTCGGAGGCGTGCGGTGCCAGGTCCGGGCGCAGCTGGATCGTGACGTCGCCGTATTTCAGCGTCATCTTCAGCGTGGTGGAGGCGGGGGTATCGGCGTGCGCGTCGCTCATGGTAACTCCGGTTGAAAGAGGGATTGCGGCTGCGGCGGTGAGAAGTTTGCGGCGGTCGATCATGCTTCACCTTTCAGTTTCGCCATGGTTTGTTCGGCCGTCAGCTTCGGCACGAAGCTCGTGATGTCACCGCCAAAGATGGCGATGTCCTTCACGAATCGCGAGGAGATGAACTGGTGCCTCTCGCTCGCCATCAGGAACACGGTCTCGATCTTGGGATCGAGCCGGTAATTCATACCGGTCATCTGGAATTCATAGTCGAAATCGGAAACGGCGCGCAGGCCGCGCACGATCATCTGCGCTCCGACCTCGCGCGCAAAGGCGATCAGCAGCTTGGAGAACGGGCGGACCTCTACCGCGATACCGGCGCGCTTAGCGATGGGCCGCACCTCGGCTTCCACCAGCGCCACGCGCTCATCCAGGCTGAAGATCGGCCCCTTGCCGGGATTCACCGCGACGCCAATGACCAGCTTGTCCACCAGCTTGGCGGCGCGGGTAATGATGTCGATATGCCCGTTGGTGATCGGGTCGAAGGTGCCAGGATAAAGCGCGATTCGCTCACGCATCCTCAGCCTCCTGCTCAAGCACCGGGAACACGCTGGTCACGCGCTCGTCCTCGTCCAGGCGGAACAGCGTGACCCCCATGGAGGCGCGGCCGGTGACACGCACCTGATCCACCGGCACGCGGATGAGGCGCCCGCCATCGGTAACGAGCATGATGTCATCGCCCGGGCGCACCGCGAAGCTGGCGGCCACCGCAGTGCCGTTGCGGCGCGCATTCAGCGTGATGTTGGCGATGCCCTGGCCGCCGCGGCCGGTGACGCGGTACTCATAGGCCGAGGAGCGCTTGCCGAAGCCGGAATCGGTGACGGTGAGCAGGACCTCCTCCGCCGCCGCCAGCTCGGCGATTCGCGCCTCGGAAAGGGCGACATCAGCCACGCTTTCCTCGGCCTCGGTGGCTTCGGCCTCATCATCCCCGTTGCGCCGCTGCTTGAGGAAGGCGGCTCGTTCTTCAACGTCAGCCTCGACATGGCGCAGCACGGAGAGGCTCATCACCTCATCCCCCGCGCCGAGCCTGATGCCGCGCACGCCGGTAGAGTCGCGCCCCGAGAACACACGCAGATTTTCGTCGGTGATCTGGAAGCGGATGCAGCGGCCAAGCTTGGTGGCCAGGAACACGTCGTCGCCATCGCGGCAGGTGGCCACGCCGATGAGGTGGTCGCCCTCGTCCAGCTTCATGGCGATCAGCCCGGAAGCCCGGACATTCTTAAAATCCGCCAGACGGTTGCGGCGGACATTGCCGCTCGACGTGGCAAACACCAGGTGCAAATTCTCCCACAGTGTTTCATCCTGCGGCAGCGGCAGCACGGTGGTGATCTGGTCCGTGCCCAGCTCGGGCAGCAGGTTGATGAGCGCCCTGCCCTTGCCCGTGGCCCCGCCTTCCGGCAGGCGCCAAACCTTCTCGCGGAAGACCTTGCCACCCGAGGAGAAGAACAGAACGAACTGATGCGTATGCGCATTGAAGCTGCGCGTCACGATGTCATCGCCGCGCGTGCCTGCGGCGGAGCGTCCGCGTCCGCCACGGTTCTGGGCGCGGAACACGTCCAGCGGCGTACGCTTGATGAAGCCGTCGCGCGTCAGGGTGATGACCATCTGCCCCGGCTCGATCAGGCTTTCATCGTCGAGATCGGCGTCCACATCCTCGATGGAGGATTTACGCGGGGAAGCGATCTTCTCGCGCGCGGCCAGGATCTCGTCGCGCATGACCTCCAGGCGGCGGATGCGCGAGACGATGATGGCGAGATATTCCTTGATCTTCTCGGCAACTTCCGTCAGCTCGGCCTGGATCTTGTCGCGCTCCAGCCCGGTGAGGCGGGCGAGACGCAGCTCCAGAATGCCGCGCGCCTGCGCGTCCGTCAGATGGATGGTGTTGTGCTCGGACACGGCATTGCCGGCATCGTCGACAAGCGCCAGCAGCGGCAGCACGTTTTCCACCGGCCAGTCGCGCGCCATCAGCGCGGCGCGGGCGGTGTTGGAATCCGGGCTGTTGCGAATGATCTTGATGACTTCATCGATGTTCGCGACGGCGATGCCCAGGCCGATCAACAGATGCGCGCGGTCGCGGGCCTTGTTCAGGTCGAACCGGGCGCGGCGGAGGATCACCTCCTCGCGGAATTCGATGAACAGGCCAAGCAGTTCCCTCAGCCCCATCTGCCGGGGCTTGCCCTTGTCCAGCGCCAGCATGTTGATGCCGAAGCTGCTCTGCAGATTGGTCATCCGGTAGAGCTGGTTCAGCACCACATCGCCGGTGGCGTCACGCTTCAGCTCGATGACGATGCGCATGCCGTCGCGGTCAGACTCGTCGCGCAGGTCGGCGATGCCCTCGATCTCCTTGGCGCGAACGAGCTCGGCGATGCGCTCCAGCAGCGTGGATTTGTTCACCTGATACGGGATCTCCGTGACCACGATGGCGTCGCGGTCCTTGCGGATTTCCTCGATGGTGGCGCGGGCGCGCAGCACGATGGAGCCGCGCCCCGTCTCGAAAGCCGAACGGATGCCGGAACGGCCCAGGATGATGCCGGAGGTCGGGAAGTCCGGGCCGGGGACGATTCTCATCAGCTCTTCGAGCGAGATGTCCGGCTCAGCGATCATGGCCAGCACGGCGTCCAGGATTTCCGTCGGGTTATGCGGCGGAATATTCGTGGCCATGCCGACGGCGATGCCGTTGGAGCCGTTGATCAGCAGGTTCGGGAAGGCGGCCGGGAGGACGCGCGGCTCCTGCTCGCTCTCGTCGTAGTTCGGCTGGAAATCGACCGTGTCCTTGTCGATATCGGCGAGCAGCAGCATGGCCGAGGGCGCCAGACGCATCTCGGTATAACGCATGGCGGCGGGCATATCGCCGTCGATGGAGCCGAAATTGCCCTGCCCGTCGATGAGCGGCAGGCGCATCGAGAAATCCTGCGCCATGCGCACGGCGGCGAGATAGATCGCGCTGTCGCCATGCGGGTGGTAGGCACCCATCACGTCACCGGTCATGCGCGCGGATTTGCGATAGGGCTTGTCCGGCGTGTTGCCGGCCTCGTTCATGGCGTACAGGATGCGCCGGTGAACCGGCTTCAGCCCGTCCCGCGCATCGGGCAGCGCGCGGGAAACGATGACGGACATGGCGTAATCCAGGTAGGACTTACGCATCTCCTGTTCGATAGAAACAGGCTCCTGACCGCGCGGCAGCATGGGCTCCGCGCCGGGCTCTTCGGTGGTGTCAGTCATATCAGGTCAGCAGACTCGCCGGCGCCCGCGCGGACGAGGCCGCAGCGCATTGCAAGGCATTGAAATGTTTAGCCAAAATATACTTCATATCAACAGTTTTATAGCATGCCAGCAGGGCTTTTACAAATGGGTCCCGCCCGCGCCATGGCGGGAGGGACTAGAGCTGACGCTTGGTCTCCAGCCGGCAGGCGCGCAGGATCGCGCGCAGATCGGCCAGGGCCACATCGAGATCGTGGTTCTCCACGATATAGTCGAACTCCCCGGCATGGGAGATTTCGGCCTCGGCGTGCTCCATTCGGGCCTCCACCTGCTCCGGCGTGTCGCCGCGCTTGGTCAGCCGGTGGCGCAGCACCTCCAGCGAAGGCGGCTTGATGAACACGCCGACGACATCGCCGCCCATGGAGGCGCGCAGCTGGCGGAAGCCCTGCCAGTCAATGTCGAACATCACGTCCTGGCCCGCGTTCAGCGCCGCCTCAACCGGGGCGCGGGGCGTGCCGTAGGACCGACCGAACACGCGCGCATATTCCAGCAACTCGTCACCTGCCACCATTTCGTCGAACCGCTCCTGGGTGATGAAATGGTAATGCTTGCCCTCCTTCTCGCCCGGCCGGCGGGCGCGGGTGGTCACGCTCACCGAGAGCGAGAGCGCGTCATCCTGCTCCAGCAGCAGGCGCGAAAGCGTGGTCTTGCCGGCGCCGGAGGGGGCGGCCAGCACCAGGCACAAGCCGCGCCTACTCAATGTTCTGCACCTGCTCGCGCAGCTGCTCGATGGCGGCTTTCAGCGCGAGGCCGATATTGGTGAGCGGTACGGAGGTAGACTTGCTGCACAGCGTGTTGGCCTCGCGGTTGAACTCCTGCATCAGGAAGTCCAGCTTACGGCCCAC
>DATIWS010000014.1:0-13895 GCA_035519275.1 Acidocella sp.
AAACCGCGCCGAGCACTGTCATGGTGATCACCATGAGCCGGATCTTATAGGCTGCGGCCCGTGCCTGCGCCACCACCTCCGCGCGCATGTTCTGCACGGCCGCCGCTACACGTGCCTCGATCGGGCCCGCGCCGTTGGCCACGATGGCGGCGGTGTCGGGGTCCGCCTTGTCCGCCAGCGCCGCGATCGCCGCCGCCTGGGCGGTGGCATCGGGTGCCGCGAGCACAGCATCCAGCGCGTCCTGCTGGTGCATCTCGTCGATCACCGGGGCGGGGATGGAGAAGCTGGCGAAGGTGCCGATCAGCCCGGGGAGCAGAAAGGCGCACAGCATGAAGCCGAGGCGTGAGGTGGAGATTTTGGCCATGCTTCAAGCCATTCGCAGGTTTTTCCGGCGTGTCAAACGGCTGGATTCGCGTCCGCCGCCAGCGGGTCCGGGCCGAAGCGGTTCGCGCCCGGCGTGCCAGGCAGGCAGTAGAAGATCAGCACCACGATGGCACCAAAGACGGGCACCAGGGCCAGCAGCAGCCACCAGCCTGATTTGTTGATGTCGTGCATCCGCCGCACCGCCACGCCGAGGCCCGGCAGCAGCAGCGCCAGCGCCAGCAGGCCGCGCAGCGTATGGAGGAAGAAATGCCCGCCGCCAGGTGCATCGAGCAGGTAGGCGATGATGGTGACGCCGATATCCAGAATTAGAGTGAAGAGAAGCCACCACCAGAGTTCGCTGCGCGGGGCGCGCCCCGTGAACTCGGCGTATTTGTTCAGGCAGATTTTCACTGAACCGGCGAAGTCGCGCTGCAGGCCATCATTCATTGGTGATGTTTTCCTGTAAAAACGTTCCGCGTTGGCGTAGCAGAACGTGCGCCGCCTGATTAGTGAAAGTTTCGCGGCCCTACTTACGCCACCGAGGCCGTGTTCTGCATGTCCGGGGGCGGCTCGTCCAGCGCCGGGTTCAGGGCTTCGAGCAGCGCCTTGCGCAGCTGGTAGAGCTTGCGTTCGTTCTCGACCTTCATGCCGAACACGTCCTTCACGTAGAACACGTCCACGGCGCGCACGCCGTAGGTGGTTACGTGCGCGGAGGCGATCTGCAGCCCTTCCGAGGAGATTGCCGCCGTTACGTCGTGCAGCAGGCCGGGGCGGTCGCGCCCGTTCACCTCAATCACGGTGTGGCGGTTGGAGGCGCGGTTATCCACCACCACGCGCGGCGGCACATGGATGGCGCGCATGCGCTGCGCCACCACGCTGCGCGTCGCCTTGCGGATTTCCGCCGCCAGCTTGAGCCGGCCGGAGAGCGCCTGCTCCACCAGCGTGGCGAGGCGGGCGAGGCGGTGCGGCGCGTCGTACGGCCCGCCATTGGCGTCCTGAATCCAGAACGTATCCAGCGCCATGCCGTCGGTCAGCGTATGGATGCGCGCGTCCACGATGGAGGCGCCGGCAATCGCCAGCGCACCAGCGATGCGGCTGAACAGCCCGGCATGGTCGGCGGTGTACACCACCACCTCGGTCACGGCGCGGGCGGGCAGGGGCTCGGTGAACACGGTGAGCGGCGCGTTGCGGGCCTTGGCGTCGCGGACCATGCGCGCATGGCGCTCGATGCTCTCGGGGTCGAAGCCCAGCCAGTAGCTGGGATAGCCGAGCGAGAGGAAATCCTCGCGCTCCGGCGCCGGCCAATCAGCCAGCAGCGAGGAGACGACATCCTTCACCCGCGCGATGCGCGTATCGCGCTCCGTGGTGGAAAGCCCGCCCTCCAGCACCTCCGCCACGCGGGCGTACAACTCGCGCAGCAGCGTTGCCTTCCAGCCATTCCACACCTTGGGGCTCACGGCGCGGATATCGGCGATGGTAAGGATCAGCAGCAGGCGCAGCCGCTCCGGCGACTGGATGGTGTCCGCGAGGTCGAGGATCGTCTTCGGGTCGTCGATATCGCGCGAGAACGCGGTCTGGCTCAGCATCAGGTGATGCAGCACCAGCCAGGAGGCCATCTCCGTCTCCTCGGCGGAGAGCCCCAGTGTCGGGCCGACACTCAGGGCGATCTCGGCGCCCAGCACCGAATGGTCGCCGCCCCGGCCCTTGGCGATGTCATGCAGCAGCATCGCGACGTACAGCGCCCGGCGGGACTGGATCTGCCCGATCAGGTCGGTGGCGACGGGTGCTACCTCCTTCAGCGTCCCCGCCTCGATGCTGTTGAGGTTGCGGATGCACTGAACCGTGTGCACGTCCACGGTATAGACATGGTACGTGTCGAACTGCATCTGCCCGACGATACGCCGCCAGTCCGGCAGATAGCGGCCGAGGATGCCGGATTCGTTCAGGATCCCCATCCAGGTTGCGGAATCGCAATCCGGGTCGTGCCCGGCCTCGTGCGTGCCGCAGAGCAGGTTCACGAACATCGCCGCGGCTTGTTTGTCGCCGCGCAGCTCTGCCCCCAGCGGCGCCGAGCGGATGAGCGTGCGCCGCGCTAGCGGGTGCAGCTCCAGATCGCGGTCCCGCGCGCAGAGGAGGATGCGGAACACGCTGGACGGATCGGTAGCCGGGTCTTGCCCGGGCGCGAACAGGATCTTGCCGTCGGCCAGCACGAAGCCCTGCTCGATCAGCGCTGCATCGGTCTCCGGGACGATGGCCGGCGGGCCGAGGGCGGCGCGCACCAGCGCCGGTTCCAGCACGGCGGTCACGCGCGCCACCTCACGCACGATGAGGAAGTAGTGGCGCATGAAGCGCTCCACCCCGTTCTGGCGCCCATGGCGGGTATAGCCCATGCGCCCGCCGATCACCGGCTGCAGGTCGAAGGTCAGACGCTCCTCGGCGCGCCCGGCGACGTAGTGCAGGTGGAAGCGCACGGTCCACAGATATTCCCAGGCGCGTTTGCAGGCCCGTGCCTCGGCGGCGGTGAGGATGCCGCCGCCCGGCGCGTCCTTGCCCACCAGCTCGGTCATGGCGAAGGTGTTGAACACGTAGCGTGACAGCCAGTACAGGGTCTGGAGGTCGCGCAGGCCCCCGCGGCCTTCCTTCACGTTCGGCTCGACCATGAATGGCGTCTCGCCGAAGCGCCGGTGCCGGGCCGTACGCTCGGCCTGTTTGGCGGCGATGTACTCGCCCGGACCGTTGGCGGTGCAATCCTCGCGGAAAGCCTTCTGGAAATCGGCGAACAAAGTGCGGTCGCCGCACAGGCAGCGCGCATCCAGCAGCGAGGTGCGGATGGTCACGTCGCCCTTGGCCTCGATCAGGCAGTCATCGATGGAGCGGGTGGCGTGCCCGACCTTTAGCCCTAGGTCCCACAGGAAATACAGGATGAACTCCACCGCCTTCTCCACCACAGGCGAGGCCAGGCCATCGGAGAGGAACAGCAGGTCGATATCGGAGAACGGGGCGAGGGTGGCCCGGCCGTAGCCGCCGGTGGCCGCCATGGCGAGGCGGTCATTCGGTCCAAGCGGCTGCACCTCCAGGGCAAAGGCAAATAGCGAGCTGACCAGTTCATCCATCAGCCCGGCATGCAGCCGGGCGGCGGCCAGGCCGTTCAGCCCGTCCTGCTCGAAGCGTTGCTGCACGAAGCCCTGCACCCGCCCCAGCTGGCGGCGGAACAACCCCAGCGCCACCTCGCGGGAGGGCGTTTCGCCCGGCGCGAACAACTCGGCAAGGGCGGCGGTGATGTCTGGCTGCTTCCTGGATACGGGCATGTCGAACACGGTAGATCAAACCATCAGATGAGGGAATTCATAACGCACCGCGAGCCCTTCAATTTTCCGCGTGGCCGGGGCGCGTTTTCAGCGCCTCGGCCCGCAATTTGTACAAGGCCTCGAGCGCCTGACGCGGGGTCATGGCATCCGGGTCCAGCTCCGCCAGAGCCGCCGCCAAGCCATCATCCGCGCCCGGCTCGGGCTCTTCCTCCACCGGCGCGGGCAGCGCCAGGCTGGCGAAGAGCGGTAGCGGCGCGGTGGCCAAAGTGGCTTTTTCGGCCGATTTCAGCAGCATTTCCGCGCGTTTGGCCACGGGTTCCGGCACGCCGGCCAGGCGCGCGACATGCACGCCCCAACTCTTCTGCGCCGCGCCCTCGACCACCTCGTGCATGAATACCACCTCGCCCCGGAATTCCTTGACCCGCATCGTGTGCGGTTTCAGTCTCGGCAAAGCCTCAACTAGCATGAATAATTCATGGAAATGTGTGGCAAATATGGCGCGGCAGCGGTTATTATTGTGGAGACTCTCCAGAACCGCCTGGGCGATGGCCAAACCGTCCCGCGTGCCGGTGCCGCGCCCGATTTCGTCGACGATGACGAAGCTCTTTGGCCCGGCCTGGTGCAGGATGGCGGCGGTCTCGATCATCTCCACCATGAAGGTCGAGCGCCCGGAGGCAAGGTCATCCGCCGCGCCCACGCGGGAGAACAGCCGGTCCACGAGGCCAAGCCGCATCGCCTCCGCCGGCACCGGCAGCCCGGCCTGGGCCAGTACCACCAGCAGCGCGTTCTGGCGCAGAAACGTGGACTTGCCCGCCATGTTCGGGCCGGTGAGCAGCATCAGGCGCTGTCCGGCGGAAAGCTCGCAGGCGTTGGGGATGAAGCTCACCCCCGGCGGAAGTGCCGCTTCCACCACCGGGTGCCGCCCGGCCTCGATGTGGAATGCCTCGTCCTCGGAGAGTTCCGGGCAGGTGAAGCGTCCGGTCAGCGTCAGCTGCGCGGCGGATTGCAGTACGTCGGTCAGCGCCAGCGCCTCCGCGCAGGCGGCAAGCGCCGTGGCCGCCGCCAGCGCCTGCTTGAGCAGCCAGGTGAACACCAGCTTCTCCCGCGCCGTGGCGCGGAACGCCGCCTCTGTGATGCGCTGGTCCAGGGCCGAGAGTTCCGGGTGGGTGAAGCGCGCGCCATTGGCCATGCCCTGGCGCAGCAGCAGTTCCGGGTTCTCCCGCAGCTTCTCCACCGCCACGGCGGGGGCCTCCAGCACATAGCCAAGCTGCGCATGGTGGCGGATCTTCAGGCTCGCCACGCCATAGCGCTGCGCCAGTTCGGTCTGGAACTCGGCGATGATCCGGCGCGTGTCGTCGCGCAGGGCGCGCTCCGCGTCCAGCTCGCCATCGTAACCCTGGGCGATCGCCCCGCCATCTTCCAGCTTCAGCGGCGCCGGTTCGGCCAGAGCGTGCTGCAGCGTGTCCAGCAGGTCGGGGGCCGGGTTCAGCGCCATGGCGGCGGTATCCAGCAATCTGGTGCCACGGGGGAGCAGCGGGGCGAGCCGGGCGGCCACGTCCAGCCCGGCGCGGATGGCGGCGAGGTCGCGCGGTGAGGCCCGGCCCAGCGCGATCCGCCCGAGGGCCCGGGCCATGTCTGGCGCGCCGCGCAACGCTGTCCGCACCGGCTCGGCCATTCCGGTGTCGCGCAGGGCTAGCCAGGCGGTCTGCCGCTCCAGCAGGGGGGGCAGCCGGTTGAGCGGGGCGCTGATCCAGCTGGCCAGCAGCCGTGCCCCGGCGGGGCTGACCGTGCGCTTCACCGCGCCAAGCAGGCTGCCCGCTTCATTGCCGCCACGGGCCCATAGAAGTTCCAGGCTGGCGCGGGTGGCGGCATCCATGGCGAGCTGTCCGGCCACCCCGGCGCTGGCCGGGTGGGAGAGGCGCGGCATCGCCCCCATTTGCGTCGCGGTGATGTAGGCCAGAACATGCGCGGCGGCGAGCGCCTCGGCGGGGGAGAAATCCCCGAACGCATCCAGGCTTGCGGCGCCGAATTTCTGCGCCAGCTCGCGCTTGGCTGCCTCCGGCGTGGCGGGGACGGACATGGCGAGGCGCTGCGTGCCCACGCGTCTTGTCTCGAATGGCCCGAGCTCGATGCCCGCATCGGCCAGGATTTCCGCCGGGTCGAGCCGTCCGAGTATGGCCGGCAGCCCCGCCGCGTCCGTTGCCTCGGTCTCGAACAGCCCCGTCGAGATATCCGCCCAGGCGATGCCAAGCTGCGCCCCGTGCGGCACGATGGCGGCGAGGAAATTCGCCCGTCCGGCCTCCAGCAGCGCCTCCTCGGTGAGCGTGCCGGGGGTGACAAGCCGCACGACGTCGCGCTTCAGCGGGCCTTTCGCGCCGCGGGCCTTGGCTGCCGCCGGGTCCTCAAGCTGCTCCACGATGGCGACGCGGAAGCCACGCCTTATCAGCCGGGCCAGATACATCTCCGCCTGGCTCACCGGCACGCCGCACATCGGCACGGGCTGCCCCTGGTGCTGGCCGCGCGCGGTTAGCGCGATGTCCAGCGCCGCACTCGCCGCCTGCGCATCCGCGAAGAACAGCTCGTAGAAATCGCCCATGCGAAAGAACAGCAACGCGTCCTCGTGCTTCGCCTTGATGGCGAACCACTGAGCCATCGCCGGGGAGGCACCTGCAGCAGCATCATTCATAACCCGCGCTTTTAGCCATTGCCGCGCGGCGAGGCCAATAGGGGGCAGTCAGAGCACGATGCCGGGCCCCGGCGCCGGCGGGCAGGCTGGGTGAGGGGCGTTTTCCGCCAGCAGGCGGCTGAATTCCTCGGGGGGCATCGGGCGGTGGAACAGGTAGCCCTGCGCCTGGGAGCAGCCAAAGGTGGTGAGCAGCGTGGCCTGCTCGGGGCTTTCCACCCCCTCGGCGGTCACCACCATGTTCATGCGCTGTGCCAGCCCGATAATGGCGAGGATGATGGCGCTGCCATCCTGCGACTGGCCGAGATCGCGGATGAAGGACTGGTCGATCTTGATCTTGTCGAAGGGAAAGCGGCGCAGATAGGAGAGCGAGGAATAGCCCGTGCCGAAATCGTCGAGCGCGATGCGCACGCCTTGAGCGCGCAGCCCCTGGAGCGTCTGCTCGATCGCGGCGCCGGTTTCCAGCATGACGGATTCGACGATCTCCACCTCCAGCCGCCTGGGCTCCAGCCCTGAACTGCCGAGCGCGTTCTTGATGCTGGCGAGCAAGTTGGAGTCGCGGAATTGCAGCGGCGAGAGATTGACCGCGATGGCCACGGGCTCCGGCCAGCCGGCAGCGGTGGTGCAGGCCTCTTGCAGCACCCACTCACCAATCTCGTTGATCAGCCCGCCGTCCTCGGCCAGCGGAATGAACGCGGCCGGCGGCAGCAGCCCGCGCTCCGGGTGCTGCCAGCGGATCAGCGCCTCGGCCCCGGCAATGCGCCGCGTGGCAAGGTCGATCACCGGCTGGTACTCCAGGCGGAGTTCCTTTTGCGCCAGGGCGCGGTGCAGCGCCGATTGCAGCGTGCGCCGCTCGCGCACCCGCTCATCCATCGCGGGGTCGTAGAAGCGGACGGTGCCGCGTCCCTCGGCCTTGGCGCGGTACAGCGCCAGATCGGCGTTTTTCATCAGCTTGCCCGGGGTTTTGCCATCGCGCGGGGCCATGGCCACGCCAATGCTGATGCCGATCTGCATCATCTGGCCGTCGAAGTGGAACGGCCTGGCCATGCGCTCGACGATGCGGTTTGCCACGGCCAGCGCTTCCTCCGGCTTGTCGGTCACGAGGATGGTGGCGAATTCGTCGCCGCCCAGGCGCGTTGCCATGTCGAATTCGCGGATGCAGCCGCGCAGGCGCTCGGCCACGGCCACCAGCAGGGCATCGCCGGTGGCATGGCCCAGCGTGTCGTTGACGATCTTGAAATTATCGAGGTCCAGGCAGAGCAGGGCTATGCCCGTCTTGTCGCAATGCTCGCAGGCCTCGTGCAGGGTTTCGGAGAACAGCACGCGGTTGGGCAGCTTGGTCAGGCTGTCATGCCGGGCTAGGAAGACGATCTGCTCCTGCTGCCGGCGCTGGCTGGTGATGTCCGAGCCGACGCCATGATACCCCGCGAAGCGTCCGTGCTTGTCGAGGATCGGCTTGCCGCTGAGGGACCAGAAGCGCTCCTCGCCGTTGACCGTGACCGGCACCACCAAGTCGCGGAAGGGGGAACGCTCGGCAATGGCCCGGTTCAGCCGCTCGAGCGCCGAACCCGGCCGCTGCTCCTTGTTTGCCGACTCGCCCAGCAGAACGCCGGGGAACACGCCGCGCAGTTGCTCTGCCGGGCGGCGCGACACCTGCACCAGGCGCAGGCTGGCCGGCTGCAGTTCCAGCGCCGCGTTGGTCTCCCACAGCCAGTCGGAAGCGCTCTCCTCAAAATCGCGCAGCAGCAGCTTGATGACTTCCGCGTTCTCCTCCAGCCGGATGGCACCGACCGCACGATCGTTCAGCCGGCGGTTGATGTAGAGAATGCAGAACCCGGTCAGCACGATGAAGCCGATGAGATCGACCATGGCGAAAAAATTCACCCGGCCAGAGGAGATCACGGACACGCAAATACCGGTGGACACGGGCAGCCAATAGGCCAGGGCGCAGATCGCGGGCGAGACCATCACCGGCGTCGCAAGACAGCCGACCATGACGCCGTAGAGCAGGCAGAGCTGGCTCAGATCGGCCTGGCGCACCAGCAAGAACAGCAGAATCGACCAGGAGGTGCCGAGCAGCACCAGCAGCCGGACCATGGCCGCGATATAGTTTTTCGCGTCCTGCGCCCCGGGGTTCACGAACGTCAACCATTCGCGGGCCTTGTAGATCAGCCCGGCATAGCAAAACACGACGGCGAACATCGAGATGCCGCGGGAAGCGGTGCCAACGGTGTGCATGAAGTCGAGATACAGCAGCCCGATCGTGTTCAGGCCGAGCAGCGCGATCGCCACCATGATGTAGCTAAAATCGGTCGCCTGATCGAGCAGCAGCCGCTCAGCGAGTCCCGGTGGTACGGTGGTACCGTTTATGACGCGCTTCAGAACGCGGAAAAGCCCCATGGCATACCGGCCGGCACGCCGAATCGGCGAACGGCGGTCAGGGGCGCGAACGTCATTCACATTGGTCGCAGAAATTGAAATCCCCCCATTTTTGTGTCCCGCGCACAGGCCCCGTCGAGTCCCATGCGCAGGTGTACAACTTTACGTAACAAATTTCAGGCTGGCGCGCTATCATTAATTGCCCGCGCGGGTGCGGCACAAAAAAAATTCAAAAAATTCATTAAGCCATGAGGCGTTCGCATGCGCCCTGCGCGAGCGCTGTTCCGATCCAGGTCAGCGTCTCACACCAGTCATGGGGACTGTCTGAATCCAGCGGCTTAAAATTATTTGTTGAACAAACTTCTTAACTGCACGTGGTGATTTGCTTGCGCACGGCCTCTCTCAGGCTGCGTTAACGTTGCTAATACGTGATAAAAGGTATGGCTGCACCCTGGGGGTGAAATGATTACTAATTCTTCTTGTTTTGGTTGAAGCAAGGAGAGTTTTAATGAGTGCTTTACAAGTCGTTACCACTAACATCGTGCGCGGTACTGTTCGGTCGCAGCCGCAGCAAATGGGTCTGACAGCGCGACTCGCGCTCGATGGCCGTACACGCGCCGATGCTTATGCGATCCGCCATGCAAGTTATCTTGCTGGTGGCTATATCGATCCGATGCCGGGCGGCATCTTCTCGGATGCCGATGACCTGAAACCGAACAGCCGGTCTGTCGTTGTGTACAAGCACGACCAGCCGGTGGCCTCAGTGCGGCTGTGCACGTTGGACTACGACCCCGCCCTTTCCGGCTGGGATGATATTCCGGCGTCGCGCATCTTTCCTGAGGATGTGGCAGCCCTTGCGGCCGGCGTGTCGCACGGGCGTCCGCCGAAGCTGACCGAGATCAACCGCCTCGTGCGGCATCCTGACTTTGCCGACGATTTTCAGCTCGTCTTCGTGCTCTACCGTTTTGTATCCTTCCTGGTCATCGAGTCGGACGCCGACATGATGCTCAACTGCGTGCGGCGCAATCACACACCATTCTACAAGCGCATGCATTTTGGCTACGTCGCCGGGCCGCGCCGCTACGCCGGCGTAAAGTTCGAAACCAACCTGATGTCCTGCCCGCGCGAGCGTTACGCGCAACTGATGTCGGACATCCCCTTCGTCGCCACCGATGACAGCACCAAGGCGGCCTATGCCGGCCTGCTCCGCGGCGAAACCGTCAACGTCTTCTAATCCCCGATTCTCACGAAAGGCCTAGTAAAATGCACAATGTTTTCTCCGTCATCGCCGGTATCGACGCCACTGTCTGCTTTTCCGCCTTCTCTTGGGGCGTGCAAGGGCATTTCCGTTCCACCGGCGCAATGCCGCTGGGCATGAAGGTTACCAGCGCCCTCAGCATGGCGCTGTTCGCGGGCTTTCTTTGGAACCTCACGCACGGACTCGGCGGCGCCTGGTTCCTCTCCATCGTGCTGTTCACCGCGTCGCTCGGTGTGTTCGCCACGGCGATTCTCGCCAGCCGCCGCACCCCGCCGACCCTGGCCTACGACAATGACAGCCCGAACTTCCTGCTCAACCACGGGCCGTACCGCTATGTGCGCCACCCGTTTTACCTGGCCTATGTGCTGTTCTGGCTCGGCACCGCCATCGCCGTGCACAGCGTGGCCGGCTGGGTCGCGCCCGTGCTGATGACCGCCCTCTATGTCGACGCTGCGACCCGCGAGGAGCGCAAGTTCGCCACCTCCGAGCTGGCGGCCGCCTATGCCGCCTACCGCGCCCGCGCCGGCATGTTCTGGCCGCGCCCGCTGGTGCTGCTGGCCGGCTAACGACGGGTTGAGCTTCCAGGGGGGCGGCAATGCCCCCCTGGGCTCGGCACCCGATTCCCTTGGGGGGCAAAACAAAAAACCCGGCCAAAGGCCGGGTTGCCTGCTACCTGAGGTGAGGTAAAGAAGTTTAGCCCTGACGCGCCTTCATGCGCGGGTTCTTCTTGTTGATCACGTAGACCCGGCCATGACGGCGGACAACGCGGCAGTTCTTGTCGCGAATTTTCGCGGACTTCAAGGAGTTACGGATCTTCATGGTGGCTCTCGGGAAGAAATGAGGAACAATTGGAGGCGCCCTATGCCGGGAGAAGGCGCGAATGTCAACCTTGGCCTGGGATGGCTGCGGGTTGTTCGCCAATTTACTTCCGGCGCGCTAATGTTTCTGTCATAAAAAGGTCATTCGATTTATCGCCGGTTCCCCTGTTGATAACCGTTCAACCGGTTAATGCCGCCGAGTCGTCTGGAGCATTGCGTATGAAGATCAGTTTTGTCGTTCCTGCCTATAACGAGCAAGCGCTGCTGACGCGCTCGCTGACGGCGATACGTGAGGAAATCGCACGCGCCGGCAAGGTGCTCGGCCAGGATGCGGAGATCATCGTCGTCAACAATGCCAGCACGGACCGCACCCGCGAGGTGGCGGAGGCCGTGGAAGGCGTGCAGGTGGTCGACGAGCCGCGCAAGGGGCTGGTGCAGGCCCGCTGGTGCGGCTTCGAGCATTCCACCGGCGAGCTGATCGCCAATATCGACGCCGACACGGTCATCCCGTCCGGCTGGCTCACCGAGGTGCTGCGCCAGTTCGAGCGCGGCAAGGACCTCGTCGCCCTCTCCGGCCCGTATATCTACTATGGCGTGCCCCGGAAGGTGAACATGGTCGTCGCCTTCTATTACCGTCTCGCCTGGCTCGCCTATGTGTTCAATCACTACGTCCTGAACGTGGGCGCGATGCTCCAGGGCGGCAACTTCATTGTCAAGCGCGAGGCGATGCTGAAGCTCGGCAACCCGGATCACCGTTTTTCTTTCTATGGCGAGGATACCGACATGGCCAATCGCCTCTCCAAGGTGGGGCGGGTCAAGTTCACCTTCCGCCTGCCGGCGCAGTCCTCCGGCCGCCGCCTGGTGGGGGAGGGCGTGTTCACTATCGGCCTGCGCTACACCATGAATTTCTTCTGGGCGACCTTCCGCAAGAAGCCCTTCACCGAGGAATGGCAGGACATCCGCGAGGAAGTCTCGCCCTGATCCGTCTCGCTGTAACGAAAAACCCGGCCATCGTGGTGGCCGGGTTTTTTATGCCGCTTTAGCGGACTCTGAGTTTCGCCGTCGGGGCCGGCTGTTCCGTCGCCGGCCAGCCGGGGAGGGGGGCGGTTTCCGGCTTGGCCGCTGGGCTGGTCAGGAACCAGTAGGTGAAAAGCAGGTTCTCCAGCAGGGTGCGGCGCCGGAACTGCGGGCAGAGGAGCGCCGTGGCGCGTTCCGGCAGGCTGCCGTGCAGCCCGGCCCGAACCCGCCGCAAATCCTGCTGCGCCTGAGGCGGCAGTCTTGCCGCCTGGGCCGCCAGCGCGTCGGCATGGCGGCGCATCATCGTCATGTACACAACCGGTCCGCGCTTCAGCGCCGCCATCGCGCGGGCGTGCAGCGGGCGCGCCCGGCCTATCAGATTGGTCTTGTGCAGCCGGTACAGCACCTGCGGCCGATCATCGAACAGGATTTTGCCGCCGCAGGCGGAGATTACGATATAGCTCCACCAGTCATGCACGGTATCGGCTGGGTAGCCGGCGGTGGCCACCAGCGCGGCTGCGGCGGTGTTCATCACCAACGTGTTGCCGTTGGCGATATTCTGGGTCAGGCAGGCCGGAAACCCCGGGGCCCTGCCGTGCTGGGCGGAGAGCCGGGCGCCGCGCAGCGCCTCGTCCACCAGATATTGCCGGGAGCAGTACAGGGCCGGGGCGTCTGCGGCGTCCTCCAGCATTTCCAGCGCGGCGGCGAGTTTCTCCGGCAACCACACATCGTCCTGGTCGGCGAAGGCCACGGCCTCGGCGTCCGTGTTCTCTCGCAGCAGGGTCAGGAAGCTGGGCGAGGCGCCGAGATGCGGGCCGGAGGAGAAGGATTCGATACAGCGTTCCGGCCCCACCTTGGCGGCAAAACCGCGCATGATCTCCACAGTCTCGTCCGTGGAGCCGTCATCGCGCCAGTGCAGCACCCAGTCCTCATGGGTCTGGGCCAGGAAGCTGTTCAGTTGCGCCCGCAGGAACCGCGCGCCGTTATAGGTGGACAGAAGGATGGCGATCTTGCCCTTGCGGGCGGACCGCGCAGCCGGCGGCGTCACAGCTGAACTGTCCCGGAGGGCTTGGACACATGACAACCAGCCATTACCATACGCTGCAGCACGCCCTGTTTTAAGAAAATGTTCACTTCCAGTATTAAGACGGCGCTGGAAGCGGCGCAACGGATTGCGCGGCGTCCATGCTGCAAGGCGCAAAAAATTTGGAAGATTTTTGCGCTAACACGCCGTCATCGAGGTTGGGCGTCAGCCAGCGGCGTCCAGGGCCAGCAGCTCGGTCACGATACCCGGCAGGCTCGCCCGCCAATCAGGCAGCGTCACGCCGAATATCCGCGCCAGTTTTGAGCAGTCCAGCCTGGAGTCTGGAGGGCGGCGGGTCGGTGTCGGCCAGTCGGCGGTGGCGATCGCCTGCACGTCCGGTGCCTTGTAGCCGTGCTCGGCCGCCTCGGCGAAGATGGCGGTGGCGAAGCCGTGCCAGGTGGTCTCGCCGGAGCCAGTCGCGTGGAGTATGCCCCGGTACTCGGGTTGCCAGCCGGTGGCATTGATCTTCTCCACGATCGCCAAAATCGCTGCGGCCAAATCCCCGGCCGCGGTTGGCGTGCCGCGCTGGTCCGTCACCACGCGCAGAACCGGCATCTTGCGCCCGGCGTTCAGCATTGTGCGGGCGAAATTCTTGCCGTGGGCCGCATACACCCAGGCGGTGCGCAGGATCACCGCCTTGGCCCCGGTGGCCAAAATGGCCTCCTCGCCATCGCGCTTGGTCGAGCCATACACGCCGGTCGGCCCTGTCGGGTCTGTCTCCACATAAGGAGCGCCCTTGTCGCCGTCGAACACGTAATCGGTCGAGACGTGGATGAACGGGATGTCCGCGTTTTCGCACAGCCTGGCCAGCGCCAGCGGCCCGGTATGGTTGCCGGCCTTCGCAGCCTCCTGGTCCGTCTCGGCCTTGTCCACCGCCGTATAGGCAGCGGCGTTGATTACCAGATCAGGCGCCGCGGCCTGGAAGCAGGCCACGATGGTTTCCGGACGCTCGAAATCGAATTCCGGCCGCGCCACGGCGGTGTGG
>DATIWS010000015.1:0-2290 GCA_035519275.1 Acidocella sp.
CACCATTCTGGGCGAGATCTTCATGCCCTGGGTGCTCTACGTGCTGGCGCCGGGCTTCGCGGGGAATGGCGGCAAGTTCGCGCTCGCCGTGGCGCTCACGCGCATCATGTTCCCGTATCTGTTCTTCGTCTGCCTCACGGCCTTGTTCTCGGGCGTGCTCAACGCCATGAGCAAGTTCGCGGCGGCGGCGGCGGCACCGGTGCTGTTCAACGTGTTCTCCATCGCCTCCATGCTGTGGTTGGCGCCCTACACCGCCAACCCGGGCTATGCGCTGGCCTGGGGTGTCACTGTCTCAGGCATCGCGCAGCTGGCCCTGGTGGTGTGGGCCATCCGCCGGGCGGGGATGCGCTTCACCCTTCCCCGGCTGCGCTTCTCCCCGCGGATCAAGACGCTGTTCAAGCGCATGGCCCCGGCGCTGGTGGGGGCGGGGGTGACGCAGCTCAACGTCTCCATCGACATCATCATCGGCACGCTGCTGCCTGCCGGGTCCGTGTCCATCCTGTACTATGCCGACCGGGTGAACCAGCTGCCCCTGGGCGTAATCGGCACCGCCGCAGGCACGGCGCTGCTGCCGGCGGTGACCAGGCATATCGCTTTGGGCGAGACGGGCGAGGCGAATGCCTCGCTCAACCGCGCCCTGGAATCGGTGCTGATGCTCACTTTGCCCGCCGCCATCGGGCTGGCGGTGGCGGGCAAGCCGGTGATGGACGTGCTGTTCGTGCGCGGGGCCTTTACCGAGCATAACGCCATTCTCGCCGGGTACTCGCTGGCGGCCTTCGCGCTCGGCCTGCCGGTGTTCGCGCTGATCAAGATTTTCACCCCCGGCTTCTATGCGCGGGGCGACACGGTGACGCCGCTGAAGATCGGCGTTGCCGCCGTGGTGCTGAATTTGTGCCTCAACCTGCTGTTCATGCACCCGCTGAAGGCTGTGGGCCCGGCGCTGGCCACCTCGCTCTCCTCGGCCTTCAACGCGGCGCTGCTGGTGTATCTGCTGCGCGGGCGCGGGCATTTTAGCCTGGATGCGCTCTCGCGCCACCGCGTGCCGCGGATTCTGCTCTCCGGCGCGGTGATGGCCGCCGCCCTCTACGCCACCGAGCGTTGGCTGCTGCCCGCCGGGCGGACGAATATCCCTGAGTTCCTGCTGCTCACCGTAGTTGGCGGGATTTCCTATTTCGGCCCGGGGATTCTGCTGCGCGCGTTCGAGCTGGATGAAGTCCTGCGCATCCTGCGCCGGCGCCGGGCGCGCAAAACGGCCTGACCGGCGTCCCAGGGGTTGCGCGGGCCGGGATGGGACACAAGATCAGGGGGCCTTTACACCGGAGTTACGCATGAAGATTCTGATCGTTCTCACCTCGCATGACCAGCTTGGCAATACCGGCCACAAAACCGGGTTCTGGCTCGAGGAATTCGCCGCTCCCTATTACGAGTTCCGCGATGCGGGGGCGGAGCTTGTCCTGGCCTCGCCGCTGGGCGGGCAGCCGCCGCTGGACCCCAAAAGCGACCTGCCGGAATCACAGAGCGAGCCGACCCATCGCTTCAAGGCGGACCGGGCGGCGCAGGCAGCCTTGGCCAATACCGTGCGGCTGGATGGCGTGCGTGCCGAGGATTTCGACGCCGTGTTCTACCCGGGCGGGCATGGGCCGCTGTGGGACCTGGCGGAATCGGCAGTCTCCAAAGCGCTCATCGAGGCGTTCGACCGTGCCGGCAAGCCTCACGGGCTGGTCTGCCACGCTCCCGGTGTGCTGCGTCATGTAAAAGCGGCGAATGGCCATCCGCTGGTTGAGGGGCGGCGCGTGACAGGGTTCTCCAATAGCGAGGAGGCGGCCGTGCAGCTGACCGATGTGGTGCCTTTCCAGATTGAAACCGAGTTCAAACGCCTTGGCGCCCATTACGAGAAAGGCCCGGACTGGGGCGCCTTTGTGGTTGAGGACGGCAAGCTGATCACCGGCCAGAACCCCGCCAGTTCCGAGGGTGTGGCCAAGGCGCTGCTGGCCCAGCTGGCCTGAACCTTTGCCGCCGCCCCTGGGAAGCCGGGGCGGCGGTTGACCGGCGCATAAAACGCGGCGAAACCAGCCGCCATGGCACGCATATTCTCAGGCATTCAGCCGACCGGCATCGCAACCCTTGGCAATTATCTCGGCGCGCTCCGCAACTGGGTGGCGCTGCAGCAGGGCGATGACGAGTGCATCTATTGCCTCGTCGATCTGCACGCCATCACCACCTTCCAGGAGCCTGCCGCCCTGCGTGAGCAGACCCGCCAGATGGCCGCGCTGCTGCTGGCCTGCGGCAT
>DATIWS010000016.1:0-6997 GCA_035519275.1 Acidocella sp.
GCCCTTGAGCAGGATCGTCGTCCCGTCGTTGAGGTAGACATCCGTGCCGCCGCCAACGCCACCCGCTGCTTGGATGCTGTAGCTCGACTTATCGCTCACGGCCTTCAGGGTCGAATCGACCAGGAAGATTACGCTGTTGGCGGCGCCGAAATTGGTGATGGTCAGTGTGCTGCCGCCCGTGGTGTGGCTTCCGACGATGTCGTACAGGTTGGTCGACCCGGCAACGGTTGAGCCCGTGAGGGTCTCACCACTGGTTTTGCCGATGACGAAGGACTGCAGGCCGGAACCGTTGGTGGAAGCGATTCCGGAGGCCGTGACGTGACCGGCACCGACAGAGTTAAGGCCGATCTGGAACACGTTGTTGCCGGAGCCATTGGCGCCGATCAGCGTTTCGATGCCAGTGCCGCCGATCAGGTGGTTCGACGCGCCATTGCCGATCAGGACGTCACCCGTGCCGCCGCCCTGCAGCGTCACCGCGCCAGTGCCGCCAACCAGCGAGTTGTTGCCGGCGCGGCCGCCCACATACAAGCCACCGCCGGCGCCCGCGTTCACGGTGACGGAGTTGATGCCATGTGCGGCGGAGAAGACCGTCTGAGCCTGGGTGGAGTTGTTGATGAAGTCCAGGGTTCCGCTCGAACCGTGAATGAAATGCACGCCGACCTTCGCATTGTCGCTGGCCGTCACGGTCGCAGCGTCGGAACCGCCGATGAACACCGTCGTGGTGGCATTGCCTTCGGCATTGACGAGTTCCTTACCGCCGAAACCTTTGAAGGTGATGGTGTCATTGCCGGCGCTGTACACCGTATCGTTGACGTGCGCGGCGGACACGTAGATGGAGTCGCTGCCACCCGCGGCAAAGATGGAGGATGAACCGCCACCGGTCTGGTTGTAGGTGACATTGCTGTCGGCGCCGAACAGGGCGAACTTGGTGGTGCCGTTACCCGTGAGGGTCACGTCGCCGGGAGCTTGCACCACAAGGTCGGTAACGCCGGTGGAGACCTTGTAGGCGCCGCTGACGCTGCTGCCGGTAACTTTGCCGTTTTGGTTGGTATTCGTGAACTCCTCGAAGAAGCCGGAAGCATGCCTCTCAATCTTCTTGAAGTCGCGACCGCCAGCGTGGTCGTTATCCTCGCCGGAAGCATGCCTCTCAGTCTTCTTGAAGCCGCGACCGCCAGCGATGTCGTTATTCTCGAAGGAATAGGCGCCGCCCTGAATTGAGTCGTTCAGGGAGACCAGGTAATTCTCCAGGAGATGATTGAGAGACCCCGCGGTCGAGACATTACCCGAAAAGCTCGAAGGCACAGAAACAATTCCAGAGTGGGAATTGAACGCGCCACCAATCGTAAGCGTAGCCCCAGCCGTCATGTGAGTTCCCCTTTAAGTTAGCCACCCTGACGGTTGGTTTATCTTGCGCAATGCAGCAAACACAATAAAAAACAGATCCTACGATTATTGAATTTTCGTCATCTAACACGACAAGCAATCAAAATAATTCACAAATAATCTAAACAGAGATAAATTAATTAAATTGTTCATTTATTGGATTTGATTATTATTTTTAGTCTTTTAATTTAACTTCAATATAAAATGACTAAACACATGGAGCGAAATTCTCAAAAAACAACAAAACCGGTATATATATGGCCTTATGTCCTGACCTTTATGACCGCCTAGTCGTCAAAATTGCCAGCACCTGCGGCATCTCCACCGAATCAGGAGACAAATCGGCAAAGTATCACGCTGTTCCGCCATGGATACGATACCAGTTTCACTTATGTGTCATCTGGACCGAGAGTTTCTCTGCATTACTCGCCGGACATCTCCCTGCGCCGCCTGTCCAGTTCTTCACTGTAGCGGCGCAGGGCGTATTGCTCGGTCAGCAGGCCGAGAACCTGGCGGGTCTCGGGGCCGTCCACCACCGCCAGGGCGTCGGCCTCCGCCGCCTCGAACGCGGCCAGGGCCTCCTTCACGTTCATCCCCGGCAGCAGGAAATGCGACTGGAGGTGCAGAATGGCGGCCACCGTCAGACTTTCCCCGGTCATCGCGGCGGCTTCGGCAGGGTAGGCGATGCCCACGTAGCGGCCGCCCCCGTCCGTGACCACCGCGCGTTGAGCGGCGCCCAGCGGCACGTCCTGCCGGAAGGCGGCCAGGCTCATCCGCGCCTGCACCGTGACGGTGGTTGGGCGCATCATCCGCCCGACGGTGAGGCTGTGGATCCAGCCGACATCCACGGCCGAGCGGATGTTCTCGCCGCGCAAATGGAAGCGCCAGGTGGCGAAAGAGTAGCCGAACAGCCGGCGCACGGTGATGGTGGCGGCGATGGAGGCCGCCAGCACCGCCATGGTCACGGCGAAGTTCTGCGTGCTCTCCAGCGCCAGGAAGGTCATGGTCAGCGGCCCGCCGACAATGGCGGTGGCCAGTCCGCTCATGCCCACCACGGCGTAGAAGCCAGCGGGCATGTAGGCCACGAACGGCATGATGCCGCAGATGCCGGCGAACACCTTGCCGAACAGCGCACCCAGGAACAGCGAGGCGAAGAACAAGCCGCCGCGGAAGCCGGCACCGATGGAGAAGGCGGAGGCGACCGCCTTGGCCACCAACACCCCGAGCACGACGAGGAAGGGGAAGCGGACATCTATATAGGTATGCAGGGCCGAATGGCCGGAGGACATGGCCATCGGCGTGACGATGCCGAGCAGCCCGACCACCAGCCCACCCAGCAGCGGCCGCGCCCAGAGCGGAATGCGCGAGCGCCGGAAGGCCATTTCCACCAGCGTGACCCCGCGCATGATGACGATACCGGCAATGCCGCAGGCCACACCCTCGATCAGCACGATCCCGTATTCGTCATGCGGCACGTCCAGCGGGAGCACCACGTTGAGCGGCGGCGAGGCAAAGCCCAGGATCTGCACGGTGAGCGTACCCGCAAGTGCTGCCAGCACGACGAAGGGCAAGGAGGCGATGGAGTAGACGCCGATGACCAGCTCGATGCCGTAAAACGCGCCGCAGAGTGGGGCGTTGAAGGCGCCGCCGATGGCCGCCGCCGCGCCGCAGCCCACCAGCACGCGCAGATCGTTGCGCCTGAGCCGGAAATTCCGCCCGACCCAGGAGGCGATTCCCGAACCAAGCTGGGCGTAGCCCGCCTCCATGCCGACAGACGCGCCAACGCCGTTGGACCAGGCCGTTTGCGCCGCGACGATGAGCGAGTCTTTGAGCGACATCCGCCCGCCATAGAGCGCGTTGGCCTCGATCGGGTCGACGAGGTTGTGCGGCCGCAGCCGCGCCAGCAGAGCCATGGTCAACCCCAGCACCAGCCCGCCCAGCACCGGCACAGCCAGCGCGCGCTCCGGGTTCAGGTTCCTGGACTCCGAGAGCCCCTGCCCCGGCGGCAGATGAAACAGTACGGTGTGCATGAGCGTGGTGATGAAATTGATCAGCACGACGCCGAACCCGCCGCATATGCCAACCACCGTGGCCAGCAGCGCCAGCCATACCTCGTCCGCCCTCACCAGCGCACGCAGCAGCTTCGGCGCCTGCAAAAGCGATAAGGTTGCGGAACGGTCGCTCACGCCCTCACTGTTGCCATGGCGCGGCATGGGCTAACAAGCGCCATGCCGGTTTTTTCTGCGCCTCCGCCGCCGCTGCGGGACATTATCAAATCCTTCGACCTCCGTGCCGACAAATCGCTCGGCCAGCATTTCCTGCTGGACCCGGATTTGCTGGCGCGCATCGCCTCTGCCGCCGGGGATCTGACGGGCGTGAACGTGGTGGAAGTCGGCCCCGGCCCGGGCGGACTCACGCGTGCGCTGCTGGGCACCGGGGCGGCGCATGTGACGGCCATCGAGTACGACCCGCGCGCCGTGGCGGCGATCACCGCCCTGGCGGGGCTCACGGACCGGCTGACGATCCTCGAAGCCGACGCGATGAAGGCGGACATTCCGGCGCTGGTGCCCGCGCCACGCGCCATCGTCGCCAACCTACCTTATAATATAGGCACGCCGCTGCTGGTGCGCTGGCTGCAACAGGCGGCGGCTTATCAGTCGATGACGCTGATGTTCCAGCTGGAGGTGGCGGAGCGCGTCTGCGCCGCACCTGACACCAGCGCCTATGGGCGGATTTCCGTGCTCAGCCAGTGGCTCTGCGACGTGACGATGCAGATGCACATCCCCGCCGGAGCCTTCGCGCCGCCGCCCAAGGTGGAGTCGGCCCTGGTGCGGCTGGTGCCCAAGCCCGAGCAGCCTTCGCGCCAGGAGTTGAAGGCGATGGAGCGGCTGACGGCGGCGGCCTTCGGCCAGCGGCGCAAGATGCTGCGCGGGGCGCTGAAGAGCCTGGGCGGGGTGGCTTTGTTGGAAGCGGCGGGGATCGACCCACAACGCCGGGCGGAGACGCTGAGCGTGGTTGAGTTCGAAGCGCTGATGCGGGCCCTGCTGGAACGGGAGGATGGGTAAGGGAATTTCCAGTTTGGGTGGAGGCTGTGTAAAAACGCTTTCGGCTACCGTTCTGGAGGAATTCCATACTCAAGATGCCATAGTTTTAGTGGATTTGAAGTACTCCATTCTCCGTATTGGGCCGAAGAAGGGTGAGATATTCTGTAGCTGTTCGGCAGCGCCGCGTTTTTACACAGCCTCGGCGGGAAGCAGTCAGTCTTCTGTCGAGCAGTCGGCCACGAAGTCGGACATTCGGCTCAAGGCCGAGGCGGGCCGATAACGGCTTGGTGACTTTCCGGCTGTTGGGTCGGATCAAGGTCGCCACCGGGCGATGATGATGGCATGGAAGCCATTACCACAAGGTTTCGTCTTCCGGCGGGGTCACGATCGGGTTATTCTAGCGTTAATCAGGGGGAGATGGGCGCTGAAACACAAGGATACGCGGAGGGAGACCGATTGTGAGCTGGCCTGTTGACTGGAGCGACTTTTCAGACATTTGGTCCCTCGCAGTGGAGGTAAGCGGAACGGGTGTCTGGGACCGAAATGTGGCAACCGGGGAGAATTGCTGCTCCGCGAGCTGGTTCAGGATACTTGGTTATGAGGACGTGCCACAATCGAGCCCGATCGAGCTTGCCTACGCGCGCGTTCATCCGGACGATCGTGAACGCGCAAGGGCCGCGATACAAGCGCATTGCGAAGGCAAGACCGAAATTTGCGAATGCGAATACCGGCTGCTTTGCAAGGATGGCAGCTATAAGTGGGTCTTGAGCCGCGGCAAGGTTGTCAGCCGGGACGCTAATGGCAACGCGTTGCGGATCGCCGGGACGTCGACCGACATCTCCAAGATCCAAGCCAAGACCAGAGGCGCGCAAGCCAGCGTCTCTTGGCCTGAACGCCGGCGCGCCACGCCGAGCCGGCGCAAGCCGTATGCCTTTGAAGAGATGCCCGCCTTTCCGCAACGGCGCACCGAGAGCATCCCCTGCTTCACCCGCGGCACCGCGATCCTCACGCCGCGCGGTCCCGTCGCGGTCGAGGCCCTTGCAGAGGGTGACGCCGTGCTCACCGTCCGCGACAGCGGCCCGTCCGAGCGGCGTGTTGTCTGGGTCGGCCAGCGCAGCTTCGGGACCCTGGCGACGCCGCTGCCCGAGCGCCTGCGTCCGGTCCTGATCCGCGCCGACGCCTTCGGCCCGGGGGTACCGGAGCGTGATCTCCGCCTGTCTCCCGGCCATGCGATCTTCGCCGAAAACCATTTGATCGAAGCCAAACACCTCATCAACGGCGCGACCGTGGTACGCGACGCTGCGTGCCGCACGGTCTCCTACTACCACGTCGCACTTGATGCTCACGACATCCTGCTGGCCGAAAACCTGCCAGCCGAGAGCTACCTTGATTGCGGCGCCCGGGAATCTTTCGTCGATTTCACATTACCGAAAGGCAAACCGATCCTGCTCCGTCCGGACGTCGCAGCGACGGTCGAGGCGTTCGGCTGCGCCCCGCTCGCCGCCCCCGGCTCCGATGCACTGCTCAAGGTTCGCGCTCTCCTCGACAAGCATGCCAGCCGCGCGGGCTATGCCCCCACCGATCCGGTCTGGTCGCGGCATTCTTGAGCCTCGCCGGTCGGAACCCACCTGGGGTGAAATGGACCCGGAAAATGGGACCGGGGGGCGAGCAAGTTGTAGTTGGGCTGTTCTGTCGTAATAGACGGAGCGGAACATGAGCAAGACGAGACGGATGATTGATGCGGCGCTGAACGTCCGCTCCTGAGATCGTGTTCCGGGTTGGCGCATGACCATCTCGGGTCGTCTCCTGCGATCATGCCCCCTGCCGAACAGCCCTCACTCCCCCACCAGCGCCTTGCCGAACTCGTCGGCATCGAACTCACGCAGATCGTCGATCTGCTCGCCCGTGCCCACGGCGTGGATCGGCAGGCCGTATTTCTCCGCCAGCGCCACCACGATGCCGCCGCGCGCCGAGCCGTCCAGCTTGGTCACGATCAGCCCGGAGAGATCCACCATCTCCTTGAAGATGCCGACCTGCGTCACCGCGTTCTGGCCGGTGGTGGCGTCCAGCGTCAGCAGCGTGGCGTGCGGAGCGGTGGGGTCCAGCTTGCGGATGACGCGAATGATCTTGCGCAGCTCCTCCATTAGCGCCGTCTTGTTGTGCAGGCGCCCGGCGGTGTCGATGAGCAGCACATCCGCGCCAATCTTCTGCGCGCGGGAGAGCGCGTCATGCGCGAGGGAGGCCGGGTCGGTATTGGCGGGCGCCGTCACCACCTCCACGCCCGAGCGCGTGCCCCAGACCTGCAGCTGCTCCACCGCCGCCGCGCGGAACGTGTCGCCCGCTGCCAACACGCAAGTAAGCCCCGCCTGCTTATAACGGGACGCGAGCTTGCCGATGGTGGTGGTCTTGCCCGCGCCATTCACCCCGGTCATCAGGATCACGTAGGGCTTGCGGCTCCGGTCGATCTCCAGCTTCTTAGCCACCGGGGCGAGGATCTTGCCGATCTCGCCGCCCAGCGTCTCGCGGATTTCCTCGGCGGTGACTTCCTTGCCGAAGCGCGTGGAGCGGAA
>DATIWS010000017.1:0-5284 GCA_035519275.1 Acidocella sp.
TCCCCACCAAGCTCGGCTTCAAGAACCCCAAGCATATCGTGCAGCTGGCGGTAACGAATGTTTACCCCGGCGGATACTGGGAAGATCAGGGCTACAACTGGTTCTCCGGCTCTTGATGTTGCCAGCGCGGCGGGCCATGCATGCCGCATGAATGCGGCATTCTGGGTTGTTATCATCGCGCTTGGGTTCCGGCTGGTCTTCGCCGGGTGCACCGGGCTGGGCATGGATGAAAGCTATATGGTCGCGGCGTCGCATAGCTTCGACGCCTCGTATTTCGACCATCCGCTGGCCTCCTGGTGGCTGGAGCTGGCGGCAAGGGCCGTGACGGGAAGCGCTGCGCCCATCGTGGTGCGCCTGCCCTTCGTCGCGCTCTCGGCGCTGTCCTCCTGGCTCATCTACGCCATCACGGCGCGGCTCTACGGCGCGCGGGCGGCGTTCTGGGCGGTGGCGGCGTATTCCATCTCGCCGGTGTTCTCTCTGGCCGTCGGCGGCTGGGTGCTGCCCGACAGCCCGCTGGACGCGGCGCTTCTGGCCTTCCTCTACGCGCTCATCCGCGCCCTGGGGCTGCCTTCGGCCAAGCCGGAGCGGCGCTGGTGGCTGGCGGCGGGGGTGTTCGCCGGGCTGGCGCTACTCTCCAAATACAATGCCGCCATGGTGCTGGCGGGCGCGGCGCTGGCGGTGCTGACGGACAAAGCCGCGCGGCAGGAGCTGCGCCGCCCCGGCCCCTGGCTGGCCGTGGCGCTGGCCGTGCTGATGTTCACCCCGGTGCTGTACTGGAACGCCACCCATGGCTGGGCGAGCTTCCACTACCAGGGTGGACGCGCCACCGGCGTGAGGTTACGCCCGCTGATGCCGTTCAGCATTTGGGGTGGCGAGGCGCTGTACCTGCTGCCCTGGCTGTGGCTGCCGATGGTGGCATTGATGCTGGGGGCGTTCCGGCGCGGCCCGGCCGAACGGCGCGGCTGGTTGCTGGCCTGGGCCGCGGTCATCCCGGTGGTGCTGTTCGCCGTGGTGGGGCTGTGGTCTTCCACGCGCATCCTCTACCACTGGGCGATGCCCGGCTACCTCATGCTGTTCCCGCTGCTGGGCAACTGGGCACAGGATTTCCGCCCCCGGTTACGCGACACCGTGGCGCTCATCTCCGCCGGGCTGCTGGGCACGGCCGGGCTGTTCCTCGCCGCCGAACTATCGCTCGGCTTTATCCCCAATCTCAACCGAGCGTTCGCGCCCGGTAAATCGCCGCTGCTCCAAGCGGTGGACTGGGATTCCATCGCCACGCAACTCCCTCCCGGGATTGATGCCATCGCGGCGCAGAAATGGTTCGATGCCGGGAAGATCGGCTACGCGCTGCGTGATGAGCATTTGCCGGTGACGGTGTTCGGCGTCGAGCCGCACCAGTTCGAGTTCTCCGCCCCGCCTTCGTCGTTGCTCGGCAAGACCGTGCTGGTCATCGCCATGCCCGGCAGCACCAGCGCCACGGCGGCGAAATTCGCAGGCAATTTCAAGAGCTTTGTTCCCGGTCCGGCGCTCACCGTGATGCACCAGGGCGACGTGCTGCTGGTCATCCCCACGTTCATCGGCACGGATCTGATCAAGGCACCATAAGAAAAGGGGGCGTTTCCGCCCCCTTTTCCGTTATTTACGCCGCATGCGGCAGCTGCTTCGTTGCCGTCAGCGTGTTGATGGCGATGCGGCGAGGCTTGGCGCTTTCCGGCACCTCGCGGCGGAGGGCCACATGCAGCAATCCGTTGCTCAACTCGGCACCCTCCACCACCATATGGTCGGCGAGCACAAAACGGCGCGAGAAGGCCCGCGCGGCAATGCCATGATGCAAAAATTCACCCTTCCGCTCTTCGGTCACTTTGCCGGAAACCAGCAGGGCATTGTCCTTCACCGTCAGCTCGATGTCATCGGCCGAGAACCCAGCCACGGCGAGGGTGACACGATAGGTGTCCTCGCCGGTCTTCTCGATATTGTAGGGCGGATAGCCAGCCGCGTCCTGCGGCAGGGTGTCCACGAGCCGGGCCAGACGGTCGAAACCGATGGCGGTGCGGAACAGCGGCGCGAAATCGTAAGTCATGATGTAACCTCCTAAAAAGCAAGGTATTTTCACAGTCTCGGAAACAACCCCTTTCGCCCCCACGCAGGCAGGCGGACGGAGTACCGGAACCCTCATCGAGGCATCCCGGCAAACAGACATTATAGGAATTTTCAGAGCCGCTTCAAGAAAAAACGATGCTTGGCGTTACCCCGCCGCGGAGATCAGCGCCCCGCCGGTCAGCCGCCAAATGCGGTCGAGCTGCTCCACCCCGGTGAGCCGGTGCAGGATCAGCAATACAGTGCGGCCTTCCGTCACCGTGTTCAGCACCTTGAAGAATTCCTGCTCAGTCGCCGAATCCAGCCCGGCGCAGGGTTCGTCCAGCACCAGGATCGGCGCGTCCATCAGCAGCGTGCGGGCCAGCGCCAAGCGCCGCCCCTGGCCGCCTGAGAGCGTCGCCCCGCCCTCGCCCACCCAGGCATCCAGCCCGTCCGGCAGGGCGCTTACCACATCCGCCACCTGTGCTGCCTCCAACGCCGCCCATAGCCGCGCGTCATCCGCCGCCGGGTCGCCCAGCAGCAGGTTGTTGCGGATGGTGTCGGCGAAGAGCTGCGTCGTCTGCCCCAGATAGGCGATGCGGTGGCGGAGCGCCTCGGAGGGCAACAGCGAGACGTCAGTGCCGCCGAGGCGGATCTGCCCGTTCACCGGCGCAACCAGCTTCAGCAGCAGCGCCGCGATAGTGGATTTGCCCGCACCCGAGGGGCCGAGAATCGCCACGCGCGCCCCCTGCGGCACCTGCAGCGAGAGATTCTCGAACACGAAGGGCCGGTCCGGCCCGTAGCGGAAGCTGACATGCTCGAAGGCAATGGAGTTGCGCGAGGGCATTGGCGCCGGTTGCGCTGGCTCGGGCACGGCGGGCTTGGCCTCCGCCGCCTGCACCACCCGCGTGGCGGCGGCATTGGCTTGGCCATAGAGCAGCCCGGCGCGGGGCAGGCCGAGCACCGTCTCGAACGCCGTGGTCAGCACCAGCACGGCGATGATCGCCGCCACAGGCACGCCGAGGAACCCAAGCAGGATGGCGAGCAGGATGCCGCCCTGGGCCAGGATGAAGGCCCGGGCGTTGAGCGCGCTCCCCTTAGCCACCAGCTCGCGCTGCGCCGACAGCAGCGCCGCCTCGCGCGATTGCACCGCCGCCAGCATCCGCCCCTCGGCCTCGAAGATCTTCACCTCACGCAGGCCGTGCAGGGCATCGAGCGCCGCCGAGCGCAGGCCGGACATGGCGAGCCCCGCCTTGCCCGCATTCTCCCCCGCCGCCTTTGCCGCCAGCACCGGCAGGTAGAAGGCTATGTAGAGGAAGGGCACCAGCACCAGCAGCGCGGCTTCGTGCTCGCGCCGCAGCACCCAGGCCAGGACCGGAACCAGCATCACCGCGCTCATGCCGGGCACAAAGATGCGCAGGAACAGCCCGTCCAGAGCGTCCACATCGTTCACCAGCCGGGACAGCGCGTCGCCCGCGCGGCGGAAGCCGAGCCCGCCCGCCCCGCTCGCCGCCAAACCCCGGAACAGCCACACGCGCATATCCGCGAGTGCCCGGAAGATCGCCTCGTGCGACATCACACGCTCCAGATAGCGCAGCACCACCCGGGCCGACCCGATGAATTGCAGCCCCAGCGGCACCAGCACTGCCGTACCCGCCAGGGAGAGCGCGATGTAGCGCCCGGAAAATCCCATCAGCGCCACGCCGGCGGCCAGCGCCGCCAGGGCCAGCACCAGAGCCAGCGCCAGCCAGCCGGCATCACGCAGCCAGAGGGAGAGAATTCGCGCCATCGGGCTCATACCATCACACTCCGCCAGCTCGCGTAACGCAGCGCGTCGAGATCCAGCCGCTTGGCGCCGATGGTCTTGGCGAAGTCCATGGCCATGGTGGAATGCGTGGCCAGCACCACGGTGCGCCCGGCGGCGAGGTGCTGGAGGCTTTCCAGCACATCGCGTTCCACGACGGGGTCGAGATGCGCGGTGGGTTCATCCAGCAGCAGCAGCGGCGCGTTCTTAAGGAAGGCGCGGGCGATGGCGATACGCTGCGCCTGCCCGCCCGATACACCGAATCCGCCCTCGCCGATGGGCGTCTTCAGCCCCTGCGGCAGGCTGTTGATCAGTTCCGTGAGATGCGCGTGGCGAATGGCATCCGCCAGCTCCATCTCGCTCGCGGCGGGGCGGGCGAAGCGGATATTCTCCTCGATCGTCCCGGCGAAGATCACCGGGCGTTGGCCGATCCAGCCCAGCATCTTGGTCCGCGCCGCCGGGATGAGCGTATCCATCTCCGCGCCGTTGATGGTGACCTTGCCCGATTGCGGCGCCAGGAAGCCGAGGATGAGGTCCATGATGGTGGACTTGCCCGCACCGGACGCGCCCGTAAGCAGCAGCATCTCGCCGCGCCCCACCTTGAAGGACAGATTCTCCACCACGGCCGGGCGGGAAGCATCCCAGGAGTAGGTGACGTGCTCGAACGCTAGCGTCACGCCATGGGCGGCGACGGAGCGTATTTCCACCGGCGGCACCGGGGCGGGCGCTTCCGGCAGGGCAGCGAAATCATCCGCCACCGCTTCCACCGCCATGCGGTCGGCATACACGGCGGAGAAGGCCCGCAGAGGCGCGAAAAATTCAGGCACCAGCAGCAGCATGAACAGCGCCGTGGGCGCCAGTCTGGCCTGCCCGTGCAGCACCGGGGCGAAACGCAGCACGATGATGACCAGCGCCGCGGCGGCGGCGAGGTCCAGCGCCGTGGAGGAGAGGAAGGCGACGCGCAGCACCCGCATGGTGCGCTGGCGCAGCTCCTTGGCGGCCGCTGCCAGGGCACGGGCTTCATCGGTAGCGCGGCCGGCGAGCACGATGGTGGAGATGCCGCGAATGCGGTCCAGAAAGCGGATCTGCAGCCGGGTCATCGCCAAAAACTGCTTCTTCGCCGCCACCCCGGCGCCGATGCCCGCCACCGCCATGGCGAAGGGCACGAACAGCCCGGCCAACAGCAGGGTCAGCCCGGAGCGCCAATCCACCCAGAGCGCCGCCAGCCCGACCAGAGCGGTGCCGACCACCGCCAGCGCCGTCGCGGGAATCCAGCGGGCGTGGAAACCGTCCATCGCCTCCACCCGGTCCACCGCCGTGGCGGCGAGGTCCGCCGAGTGCCGCCCGCGCAGGCCGGCTGGGCCCAGCGCCATCAGGGCCGCGAGCACCGAGCCGCGCAGCCTG
>DATIWS010000018.1:0-9656 GCA_035519275.1 Acidocella sp.
TTCGCCGATGCCGGCGATGATGAACAGGATTGGCAGAATGGCAAGCGGCGGCACCATTGAGAAGGCGGCAATAAATGGCACGAACAGCTTGCGCAAGTACGGGACCATCCCCACCGCGATACCAATGACGAAGGAAATGCCGACGGAAATCGCCAGGCCCCCGATCAGCCTTTGCAGGCTGGAGAGCGTATCCGTCAGCATCAGGTAGTCGCCGGTCGTCATGTCCTGGGTGAAGGCCATGAGGTTCACGGCGGCGGCCATTTGGCTGAGGCCGGGAAGCAGCTTGTCGGCGGGGTTCGCAGTCAGCCTGGCCGCCGAAGCGGCCAGATACAGCACGGCGAGGGCGATGAAGGGCGCAATGGCGAGCAGCCGCGCGCCGCGCTTTCCCGGATGCCGGTTGATGAGGCGCATTACAGCGTCTTCGCGGCAGCCATCGCCATATAGTCGGCGTTGAAGCGGAAGGTAACGTTCTTCGGATCGCCAAGGATATGTCCGCCGGGGAACTCGATGCCGACCACATCAGGCGAGGTCGCGCCTTGGCCCATCATGCCCCAGGCGAACAGGAACTTGCGTACATGGTCCATGGTGGCGATGAGCTGGCTTCCCTTGGTGAATTTGGCGGCACCGGCTGGGTCGGAGAATAGATGTGTGGTCTTCAGCTGGCTGGCGAAACTGGCGTAGTCGGTGCCGGAGAGCTTGCCCATCTCGGTCTGCGCGGCCTTGGACTCCGGCGTGTCCGCCAGCATGATGCCCAGCGTCTCGTACCAGATGCCGCACAGCGCCTTGGCGAATTCCGGATGCGCCTTCAGCGTTTTCGTGTTCACGATCACAAGGTCGAGAATTTCGCCAGGAATAGCCGAGGAGTTGAACACGTTATGCGCTCCGGCATCGGCGTCGATCTGCTCGACGATCGGGTTCCACGTCACCACGGCGGTGACATCAGGCGTGAGGAAGGCGGCGGCCATGTCGGCGTCCGAGGTGTTGACGATCTTAATATCGCGCTCGGTCATGCCGTGCATCTGCAGCCCGCGGTCCAGCAGGTACTGCGAGACCGAATACTGCACGATGTTGACGGTCTGGCCTTTGATATCCTCGAATTTTGTTTTGTTCTTGAGGATCACGGCGTCATTGCCGTTGGAGTAGTCGCCGGTGATGATCGAGGTGGAATCCACGCCACCCACGGCGGGCACGGCCAGCGTGTCCATGTTGGTGATGGTCAGCGCGTCGAACGCACCGGCGGTGTATTGGTTGATGGAGGTGGAGTAGTCGTTCACCTCGACCACGTCGATCTCGATGCCGTATTTATCGGCCCATTTCTTTACGATGCCTTTTTCCGCCGCCCAGGGCCAGGGCATCCAGCCGACATAAATCGTCCAGGCCAGCGTGAACTTCTTCTTGGTCGCGGCGCTTGCCGGCGCGCCGCCTGCCATGGTGGCGGCGGCCGTCAGTGCGGCGCTGGATTTCAGGAAGTCTTTACGTGTCAGCATGCGTGCACCTCTCATCGTTGAACAATCTCACCGAATTTGAGGGTACACTGAGAGCCGATGCGCACCCCCGCATCCGTAGCTCTCCCGGGCTTTTGTCCCGCCGTGCATCATGCGGATGTCTCCCCGCATGACCGCCGCTCTCGGACCAGCACCGGGACATGCCCGGCCGGAACCCTAGCGGCCTTCCTCGGTTCCAAAGCAAAGTATGTGCCATTGCGCAAGGGGGCGGCAAATCTGACGGAACCCCACAGAACCTGCCTTAGATTGATTAAAAAACAGGCTTCTGTGGTGAAAAATACATCGCGTCGAGCGGTTAATCGGCGCCTGCTTAAGGGGGCTATAGGCACGAGGCAAGCTGGACGGGATGACCGTTCCAGATTTTGATCCGGGTCAAGATCTTTTTCGCAGCGCCGCTCTATAGATAGCGGCAGATAGCGGCATGAAAGCGGAAGCCTTATGGGGCAGCGTGGTTTCGGTGCACGGCGCCGTCGTCGAGGTCGGGTTTCCGGCCGGGGCGCTGCCAGCCATCGACACCATGCTCGGCCGGCTGCTCGATGTGACCGGCGCAACTGCGCGACCGTGGTCTTGATCTGCCCTCTGGCACGCCGCACAGCCCGATCCACGACGCGCCCCCGGCGCTCAATGCCGACAGGGTGAACGGCCAGATTTTCGCAGCCGGGATCGAGGTTATCGATCTGCTGGCCCCGCTGGCCCAGGGCGGCAAGGCAGCGATGTTCGGCGGCGCCGGCTGCTGCCGCTGGACCTAACGGATTTTCCTGAAACCGCGATGCGCCGTCCGCCGCTGCTCAGCCTGCCGCCCGTGGCGCTGCTGGCGGCTGATTACGTGCATGCCGCCTTATGCCAGGCGGCGCTGCACAGTTTCGCCGCCGAGAACGAGGCGCGCATGGCCAAGATGGCCGCGGCGCACCGGCATATCGGCCAACAGCTACAAACGCTGGAGCTGACGCGCCGGATTGTGAGGCTGGAGGAGATCACGGCGGAGATCATTGAACTCGCTGCCGGGCAAGCCGGCGAACGGAACGCCGCCTTCCTGTTAGCCAGCGGCCTTGGCGTGCAGAAGACCGATCTGCGAATTCGCAGGCACGGGCACGGCGCCCGTATCCGTGACGATCCCGACCGGGCGGACAACAGCCTGCGGCGGTGAGCTGCGGTATTCCTTCAGCAGCTCGATTTCATTGACCAGCTGGATGCGCTCGAGCGTCAGCTTGGTGATCTGCTGCTTGGCGTTTTCGAGCTGGCGCTTCAGCTCAGTGTTTTCAGCGGCGACGCTGGCAACCTTTTTCGCAGACCAAAACATGGCAGCTCGAATCCTTGTGACAAATGGCCGGAAAAGCGGCTTCGATTTCGTGAGGCGCGGAAAATAGCGAGGCATTGTCGGGAACACCAATCACGAATGCTTTAACGGCTGTGTTCCGAGGGGGCCTTCACAACACATTCTGTTGATCGTGGAGTTTTAAAAAAGAGAAACTGCCTGCCCATGACCAAGCCCGGTGGGCGATCATCATCACGCGCGCAGCTCATGAAATTTCTCTGGAGTATAAAGTCTTAACGTGCAGTTAAGAAGTATCCAGAAGATGCCAGAAGGCCAATCCGCTTGATTTAGATCAAACCATGCCATGCCCGCCTCGTCCTAACGTCCGCGCGCTCTGTTAGGGAAGGTGGCAAAGAACGCGTTACCCGGGTGCAGAGCATGTGTTTCGCGTGAGTACAGCAAGTACCAGATCAAGCGCGAACTGGAGGAATGGATATGACCGGGAAGAAGGATTTCACGGGGTTTGCTGAACAGCAGATCGCAAGCGCTGCCTCGTTCAACAAGCCGCTATTCGAAAGTTTTGAACGCGCCTGCCGTATGCAGAGCAGCCGGCTGGACCGGCTCGAGACCGTGCTCAAGGAAGTTTTGCAGCGCCGGCGCAACAGTTTCGAAGCCATGGAGCATTTTGCAGCGCAAATGTGCGATGCGCATGATCCATCGGCCATGTTCAGGGCGCAGCAGGAATGGCTCTCGGGCGCGGTGCAGCGGATATTGGCAGATGCCACTGTCTGGCAGAATGCCGCCACGGTGATGCTGCAGGATCTGAGCAACATCAACGAACTCACAGCTTCGTCAAGGCGGGCAGAAACAGTGGCGGACCCGGAAGGGGCGCCTTCCGGGGCGGAGACGACCGTCCCGCGCCGTCCCGTCAAGGCAGCCTAGCCGGCGCCTTGGAATTTCGCCGTTGCCAAAGGTAGCAGGGCAGCGCGACGATCCAGAAAATCAGTACAGCGCCTGCCCAGGCCAGGGGGCGGGGCAGGCGGTGGCGCTTAGCGTCCCGGTAGACGAATCCGGCGCTGACCAGCGCAAGCCAGACTGTGTTGGAGGCCATTACCAGTTGCCTCCGGTAATGGCGTCAACCGGCAAGGGCGGGTGCGCATACGCCACGTAAATGTCGAGGAAGGGCTGGGCACTCAGGCTGGTCAGATGCGTCAGCGCGCGGATGCCTTTGACCCAGTAAGACTCGTAGTCGATTGCCCGGGCGCGGTTCTCCGGCCTCTGAACGCGCATATACGCCGCGATCTGCACCGCATCCGGCACGGCTTGCGGTGTGGCGGGGGAGTACAGCCGCGCATCCGAATCCGTCCGCACGGCCAGCCAACCCGCCTGCTGCAACAGCACTGCCAACTCGGCGCTTTGCGTGTGCGCGTCCGCAAACTCGTTGGCATCACCGGTGACGACGACATATTGCACCTGATACGTTGCCAGAAACGCCGCCAGCATGCGCGGATCAACGAGCGGCAGATATTTCTGGTATTTCTGCAGAAAGATTGTCCGGTACAGAGGCCAATTGACGAAGGGCACGGGCAATCCACCGGTGACATAGCCTTGCGCGGCGAGCGAGAATTTCATGCCGGATTTGTATTGGTATCCCATCTCATTGAAGTATTCTGGCAGGATGAGAATCCGGCTGTCCGGCGGAAGCGTGCTGTCCGTCAGCATTGTTGGTGTCGCCAGCTGCGTCCAGTTGCGGTCATAGGCGCGGGAAGGGGCAAGAAACAGCAGGCAGAAGGTCAGTACCGCATAGCGCCGGAATTTCTGCCCGGGGGCGGCCAGCCATGTGGCCAGCAGCATGGCAATCGCCAGCCAGGCATAGAGCATGAACCGCATTGGCAGCATGGATTTCAGGAAGGGCATTTTGAACGCCAAAATCCATGGTGCGGTGCTCATCTCGTGCCCCAGCACATGGGCGTAGGGCCCCAGCGAGAGTATGGCGGCGAGCAGCGCTATGACGCCAGGTATCGCAAATCGAGGGTCGCTGCGATGCCTCCAGGCCAGCCACACCAGCAAGAGCAGGAGCGGCAGGCCGATATACGCGCCTTCTTCCGCGTAGTTGCCCTTGAAAAGGTTTGTTATTGGCTGAAGCAAATTGCCGCCCAGCCAGTCGAGCGGCGTCGGTACAATAAAGCCAAGCAGGTCCGTTGAATAATTCTTGGCGGCGGCAACGTTGCGCCCGGCATCGCCATACCAGCGCAGCATCTCCCAGATGACGGGGGAGATGAGCACCAGGCTCAGGCCCAAGCCCAGGGCCATTCCCGGCAGCACGCGCCGCAGCGTCGGCCTTCCCGCCGGATGCAGCACATGGATGACCATGACGGCCAGTGCCGCGAACATGACCATGCTGGCGAAAATTTCCTGGCTGACCCCGAACTGGAACGCCAGCGCCATGCCAAGCAACGCCCCCAAGCGCCACGTGCCCCAGCCATGCTTGGCCGCGGCGATACAGGCCCACAGGCAGAACGGCACGGCGAAGATGAAGCAGAGGTTAAGATGGTCCAGCAACTGGCCGAGCATGTAGCTGGAGAAGCCGAACAACAGTCCCGCCACCAGCGCGGCGGGATAATCCTCGGTCAGTTCGAAAGCGGCCAGATAGGCCCCCCAGCAGGCGAGGCCCGGTGCCGCCAGCATGAGCCCGTTATAGACCGCAAAGGCGCCGAATTTGGCGACCAACGGGGCGGTAAGCAGTCCGAGGCTAAGGAGGTTGGTCGTCCAGGCCAGATCGGTACCCACGGGCGCATCGGCAAAATAGGTGTAAAAAAACGGGAGATGGTGCTGCGCGGCATAGAGGCGCCAGTTCAGGAACCAGATGAAGCCAAGAGGGTCAGAGGTGTTGCCAAAATAGGTGGGTACGGAACTTTGTTCCGGATTGGCATAGAAAAAATAACCAGCCGCCATAAACGCCAGCAAAATGAAATTATGTTTAACAATCTGCGGTATTTTATTTAAAAACATCATCTAAAATCCGTAATTGTTTGTAACATATGAGTAAGATGCCGTATTGAAAACATAAAGCTATAGCAGTCCGCAATCAATGTGAGGGGCGTCGGGCGGCTGGTATTGTGCTGGCTTTCGTGCAACTCAACTAAGTATTTGCACGGAGACGTTTTTGTTCGATCAGGCCGGACTGCCCTCAGTCATCGCAAATTCAAATCAGCGTATCTGGGGGAGGGCGGCGGCGGTTCTCGCCGTCCTGGTTTCGGTCATCGGCTGGCCGCTGATTTTGCGCAGCACCGCCCTGGTGCAGTTCGATTATGATGAGGGCTGGAACGCGCTCCGGCAGCAGCAGGCCGCGCATCTTCTTCCGCTCTATGCCGCCCCGCCAGGGTTGGATATCACCAATTATCCGCCGCTCTCCTTTCATATTGTCGGCCTGCTGAGTCTCCTGACCGGCGATGCCAACGAGACCGGGCGGTTTCTTTCCCTTGCCGCCCTGGTTGCGGTCTGCGTGCTGGCTGGCGCTCTGGTGCGCCTGTTTGTGCCGGCGCGCCATGTCGGCACCTGCGCGGGACTGCTCTTCGCGCTGTGGCTGGAGATGTGGATGCCCAGGCGAATCGGCGTGAACGACCCGCAGCTGCTTGGCATGGTTTTCGAGCTGCTCGGGTTTTACGCCTTCGTCCGTGCCGTGCAGGAGGGGCGGGATGTGTGGCGCAGCGCACCGCTTTTCGCTCTGGCGGTGTTCACCAAGCATAACCTCATCGCCCTGCCGCTTGGGGCGGGGCTTGCCCTGCTGGCCGGACGGGACTGGCGGCGCCTTGCCCCCTGGGCTGGCGCGGGCGCGCTGGCGGCGGGTGTGCTGCTGCTGGGCACGATCCGCCTTGATGGCCCGTATTTCCTGGCGCACATGCTGCAGCCGCGCGCATATGATTTGGGCGACACGTTCCACCACATCGGCACCTATCTGATCATCTTCCTGCCCTTCGTACTCCTCGCCGGCGTTTGGGCGTGGCGCAACCGGCACGATGAGCGGCGCCGTCCGCTGGCATGGAGCTGGGCCGCCGCGCATGTCCTGGCCTTCGTCTGGGCCGGCGGCGACGGTGTGGCCCGCAACATATTCTTCGAGGCGATCCTGCTTGATGCGGTCATCGCCGTGATCGCGTGCAGCGACTATTTCGCGGTGTCTGGGCATGTCTCCCGGCGCCGGGGTGCCCTGCTCTGCACGCTGCCCATGCTGTTTCCGCTCAGCCAGCTGCTGTTCCCGCTGAGCAAGTTGCCAGACAGCATCGTCTCGGGCGCCATTGAGTGGCGGGAGTTGCCGAAGCACGAGGCGGATTTCGCCGCGGGTGCGGCGCTGTTGCGGCGCGTGCCCGGCCCAGTGGTGTGCGAGGATCTGCTGATGTGTGACGAGGCTGGCAAGCCGCCCGCCTTCGACCCCTATCATGTTCAGGATCAGATCAATCTTGGCCGGCTCAAGCCGCAGGATTTCGTGGCCATGGTCGAGGCCCAGCGTTTCGGCGCGGTGGAGATCGGCGATATCGATTTGGGCGACCCAAAGCGCACGACCCGTTTCAGCAAGGCGTTCCTGCAGGCACTGGCGCAGCACTACAACCTGGCATTGTGCACCCCGGAGTTCGTCATCTGGGTCCCCAGCCCGCAAAACGCCGCGCCGCCCGGCTAGCAGTCCGCGGCGGGCTAATTTGCCAGCAGATTGCGGCGCTGCTATCCACCCGCGGTGAGGCGCGGGACTCCGCGCCCGAAGAACAGGATATGTGGCGGTAAAGGCAATATGGCGGAAAAACTTGCTTGGGGCCGGTCTTGGCATGGGCGGAGCTATGATCTTGGGCGCATGACCCTACCCGATCTGTGGCGGGCTTACCTGACGTATCCCGCGATCAATCTCTACGCCCTTCTGGTTGTGCTCTCCGGCGGCGCGGCCCTCGGCCTCGCCCGGCGCTGGCAGGATATCGCGTTGCCGGTCCTGGCCGTCTGCGTGGTTTATCCCTTCGTCTGGTACGGCCTGCACCAGTATATCCTGCACGGCCGCTGGCTCTACAGGATGAAGTGGAGCGCCGGGCTGTGGAAGCGCATCCATTTCGACCACCACCAGGACCCGCATCTGCTGGAAGTGCTGTTCGGCTCGCCGCTGAATACCATCCCCACAATGCTGATCATCACCGGGCCGATCGGCTACGCCATCGCCGGTTGGGCAGGGGGCTTTGCGGCCTTCGCCACCGCGCTGTTCACCACCTGCGTGTACGAGTTCTTCCACTGCATCCAGCACCTGAACTACAAGCCGAAGAGCCGCTTCATCCAGAAGATGAAGCGTGAGCATCTGCTGCACCACTTCCATAACGAGAAGATCAATCTCGGCATCGTCAGCTTCATGCCGGATCGCATCTTCGGCACCTATGCCTCCGGCGCGCGTGACTGCCCGAAGAGCCCCACCGTGTTCAATCTTGGCTACGATCTGGACGAGGCGCGGCGCTACCCTTGGGTGATGGAGGTCACCGGCACGCCGCCGCGGGACAGGCCCCGCTCCGCCACGGAGCGGGAGGCCGGTTCCGGACCGGCTTCGTGAGTGAAATCAAGATCATCCCGGTTGCCGGCCGGGCTCTGCTCGACCGTTTCATCCGTCTCCCCGAACGCCTGCACCGCGACGATCCGCATTACATCGCGCCGCTGCATCTGGAGCGCCAGGAGGCGCTGACGCCGAAGAATCCGTTCTTCGGTCATGCCGAGGTGCAGTTCTGGCTGGCGCAGAAGGATGGCCGCGATGTCGGCCGTATCAGCGCGCAGATCGACCAGCAGGCCCTGGCTCTACGCCCGGATGGCACCGGCCTGTTCGGCATGATCGCCGCCGAGGACGATCTGGCGATCTTCAAGGCGCTGGTGGATACCGCGGCGGACTGGCTGCGCGCCCGGGGCATGCAGCGCATGCAGGGGCCCTTCAACCTCAACATCAACGAGGAGACCGGGCTGCTGGTGGCAGGGTTTGACACGCCGCCGATGCTGCTGATGGGCCACGACAAATCCTATATCGGCCCACGGTTGGAGCAGCTGGGGCTGGTGAAGGAGAAAGACGTTTACGCCTATCTCTATGATATGACCGTCGACCTGCCCGCCAGCGTGCGCCGGCTGCTCGACCGTCCGCTGCCCAAGGAACTCACCGTCCGGCAGATCGACTTCAAGCGCTACAACGAGGAAATCCGTACCGTCACCAGCATCTTCAACGATGCCTGGGCCAATAACTGGGGCTTCGTGCCGCTGACCGAGACGGAGACGGACTATCTGGCAAAGTCGCTGAAGCCGCTGCTCAACCCGCATTTGACCAGCGTGGTGGAGCGCAATGGTGAGCCGGTTGGCTTCCTAATCGCGCTGCCGAACCTGAACGAGGCGATTCGCGGGCTGGACGGCAAGCTGCTGCCCTTCGGCTGGGCCAAGCTGCTTTGGCGGCTGAAGGTGAAGGGGGTACAGACTGCCCGCGTGCCGCTGATGGGTGTGCGCCGCGATGCCGCGCAGGACATGATCGGCGGCCTGCTGCCCTTCCTGATGGTGGACGCGGTGCGCCGGGAGGGGCTGAAGAAGGGCTTCACCCATATCGAACTGTCCTGGATTCTCGAAGACAACCTGCCGATGCGGCGGATGAATGAGAGCCTCGGCTCAGTGGCCTACAAGACCTACCGGATCTACGAGAAGCCGCTCTAACCGAGCCAGCCTTTTTCCCGGTACCAGGCGGCGGTCTGGCGGAAGCCTTCGGACAGGCCGATTCGCGGCTGGTAGGCGCTGGCGGGCAGCGCCTCGGCGGTGGAGACTGACCAGTCCGGGTGCAGGATTTCCCGCGCCTTTTCAGCGGTGAACACGGGCGCCTGCCCGCGCAGCCGCCCCCAAAACCCAGAGGC
>DATIWS010000019.1:0-4682 GCA_035519275.1 Acidocella sp.
CAGCCCCAGCACCAGCACCGAGCCCAGCCCAGCGCCGAACAGATCCGCCGCGTAGACGGCGCCGACCCGCCCGGTATTGGTGGCGAAGGAGAGCGAAATGAACAGCCCGGCCAGGAAAAAGAACGGCAGCAGCGTCGCGTAATACAAAGCGATGAGCACGAGCTGCGGCGCGTAGGTGTCAGGGTTCTGCAGCGCCAACGGGTTGAACGGGTTGACGATAACACCGCAATAGCCGAGCGCCGCGCTGAAGGTGAGCATGGCCGGCAGGGCGGCAAACAGCGCCTCCGCATGGCGCTGGAATACGCCGCGCCCCAGCGCCAGCACCACGCCGGACAGCGCGAACCCGACCATGACGATGGAGATGACCCAGTAGCCGTAGTCCGACCAGTTGGCCACGGCGAAGTAGCGTGTCAGCGCCGTCTCCGTGCCGACCGCGGCGGCGGAGACCAGGAACAGCGGCCAGAATTGCATTCTATTTTGCGCGCGATGCCAACCGCCTTGCGGCGACAAAATATTCCCTTGGCTGGCTGACATCATAAACCGACTTTGGTATCCAGGAATTGTTGCATCAGCGCGTCGAAGCGGTCCGCCTCGTCGACGAACAGCGCATGGCCTGCTTTCGGGAATATCGCAATAGAGGTGTTGGGCCGGTCGACAAGCAGATTCTGAGCCTGACCAGCCAGACGCGGGCGCACCGCGTAGAGCACGGGCACATCCGTGGAGAGGATCGCCTCTTTCCAATACGTGCGCGGCACGGGGTAGCGCCGCAGCTGCTCGGCCTTATCCTTAGGAACACGAAGGCAGGAAGCGGTCAGGCGGTCGAGATAATCCCGCGCTGGGCAGGAGCGGAACATGCCGGCGACGAAGGCGTACATCTTCTCATCACGGTTCCTCGGCGGCGGCGCGGGCGGGCCGGGAGGACCAGACGTGGACGTAGGCGTGGGCGGCGGGTTCTCGCCCACGGAGTTGTCGATCAGCACCAGCCCGGCCAGCTTGTCGCTGCCGCCCTGGTGGATCCAGGCCAGCGTGTCCAGCACCCCGAGCGACCAGCCGATGACCACCACCTTGCCCGCCAGCAGGTCCACCAGCTCGCCCAGATCCTCGCCGCGCCGGTCCTGGTTGTAGCCGGTGGCGGTGATCTCCGAGCTGCCCTGGCCGCGCGGGTCGAACAGCACAACGCGATATTTAGAAGAGAAGGCCTTCAGCTGCGGGGTGAAGATCCAGCCCGGCATGGTCCAGCCGGGCACGAAGACGAGAAACGGCGCACCGGCCGGGCCGGTTTCCGTGTAGTGCAGCCGCGCGCCGTCCGAGGCGGTGAAATAAAAGTCCTCCGCCCGCGCCGGGGCGGCGAGAAGCAGGCAGAGCAGAGCGAGCACCCAGGACCGCATGGGATATTTGCCCCCATCAGCGGCGGCGCTGTCAAATTAATTTCGGAGGCGACTTCATAAGTCGCTCTGGCGAGCTGGGTAGCCGCATTTTGCGAGTACCGGAGCACAGAAAAACGCGGCTAGACAGCCGCTGGAGTAGACTTATGGAGCAGCCTCTCAGCGGGGTGCCGCGGCGCGGGCCAGCCGGTCGTTGATGGCGAGCCCCAGCCCGGCGGCGGGGATGGGTTGTGCCGCGATGCGCTTCAGCCCCAGCGCGGGGGCGCGGGCGTCCAACTCGTGCAGCCCCTCGAACAGCCGCGCCGCCGCCTCATTCAGGTTTTGCGTGGCTGAGAGCTGGAAGCAGAGCCTCGCACCCGGCAGCGGCGGGCCGAAGGCAAGCAACGCCTCATCCGCCGCGGCCTCGGTGGCGTTGAGCCGCACCGGCAGGCCGGGGGCGTAATGCGAGGCCAGCATGCCCGGCGAGGCCGGGGCGGCGGCGTCTCCTGCGGCATGAGCAATGGGGCCGATTTCCGCCTGGAGCGCCTCCAGCGTGACGCCCCCCGGACGCAGCAGCACCGGCGTTTCACCCGAGAGGTCCAGCACCGTAGACTCCACCCCGACCGTACAGGCCCCCGAATCGAGCACCGCGGCGATCCGCCCGCCAAGTTCGGCCAACACATGGGCCGCGCTGGTGGGGGAGATTCGGCCCGAGCGGTTGGCGGAGGGCGCCGCCACCGGTCCACCGAACGCCGCCAGCAGACGCAGCGCCACCGGCTGCGCCGGCACGCGCACGGCAAGCGTGGGCAGCCCCGCCCCGGCGAGTTGCGAGACCGGGCAGGCTTCCGCCCGCGGCAGCACGAGGGTGAGCGGCCCGGGCCAGAATTTCGCCACGAGTTTTTCCGCCAGCTTGTTGGCTTTCACGTAGCGGAACGCCGTCTCCGCATCGGCAAAATGGCAGATCAGCGGGTTGAAGCTGGGGCGTCCCTTGGCCGCGTAGATCGCCGCCACCGCCGCGCCGTCGCAGGCATCGGCGCCGAGCCCGTACACCGTCTCTGTGCCAAAGGCGACGAGCTCGCCCGCGCGCAGCAACTCCACCGCCCGGCCGATCTCGTCAGGGGTCAGGCGCTCGGTCATGCCTGAAGATGCTAGTCCTGTTCGTCGTCAGGTGGCGTGGACAAATCCCGCGCCACCTCCGGCGCGTGCAGAATCTCGTTGATCCGCGTCGCCTGCTCCATCGCCTCGTCGGCGACGAATTTCAGCTCCGGCGCCACGCGCAACCCCAGACGCGGCGCGATCTGCGCGCGCAGGAACGGCGCCACGCGCTTCAGCGCGGGCAGCAGCGGGGCGATGTCCTTGTGCCCGAGCACGGTGGCGAACACGAGCGCATGCTTCAGGTCCGGGGACATCCGCACCTCGGACACGGTGATGTGCTCGCGCGCCAGCACCGGGTCGTGGAACTCGGTGCGCAGCAGCACATCGGAGAGGATGTGGCGGACCTCCTCCCCCACCCGCAGCTGGCGCTGCGAGGGGCCGGGATTAGGCTGGGACGATTTCGGTTTCATAGCACTCGACCATGTCGCCCTCGCGCAGATCCTGGAAGCCGGCGAAGGACAGGCCACACTCATAGCCGCGCGCCACTTCCTTCACGTCGTCCTTGAAGCGCTTGAGCTGAGACAGATCGCCCTGGTGAATCACCACGTTGTCGCGCAGCAGGCGGACGCCGCAGCCGCGCTTGACCAGCCCCTCGGTGACGTAACAACCCGCGACCTTGCCGGTCTTGGTGATGTTGAACACCTGGCGGATCTCGGCGTAGCCGAGGAACTTCTCGCGATGCACCGGGGAGAGCTTGCCCTTGACCAGCTTCTCGATGTCATCCGCGACCTCGTAAATGATCGAGTAGTAGCGGATATCCACACCCTCGCGCTGCGCCAGCTCGCGGGCCTGCGTGTTGGCGCGGACGTTGAAGGCGACGATGATCGCGTCGGACGCCTTCGCCAGCTGCACGTCGCTCTCGGTGATCTGGCCGACGCCGGAGTAGATGACGCGGACGCGCACCTCCTCGTTGCCGACGCGGGTGACCACCACGCCGATTGCCTCGGCAGAGCCCTGCACATCGGCCTTGACCACCAGGGCCACTTCCTTCTGTGCGCCTGCCTGGATGCGCGCCAGCATCTCTTCCATCGTGCCGCGCAGCGCGGTCTGCGTGGCCACCTGGCGCTCGCGCAGCTTCTGCTGGCGGTACTCGGTGATCTCGCGGGCGCGTTGCTCGTTCTCCACGACCACAAAGGGCTCGCCCGCCGTGGGCGCGCCGGAGAGGCCGAGGATTTCCACCGGCAGCGAAGGCGGCGCCTCTTTTACGTTCTGGCCCTTGTCGTTCAGCATGGCGCGCACGCGGCCCCACTGGGCCCCGGCCACCACGATGTCGCCCTGGTTCAGCGTGCCCTTCTGCACGAGCACGGTGGCCACCGGGCCACGGCCGCGGTCCAGCCGGCTCTCGATGATCGCGCCCTCGGCCGAGCGGTCGGGGTTCGCGCGCAGCTCCAGCACTTCCGCCTGCAGCAGGATCGCCTCTTCCAGCTTGTCCAAGCCGAGCTTCTTCAGCGCCGAAACTTCCACATCGATGGTCTCACCGCCCATGTCTTCCACCACGATCTCGTGCTGGAGCAGCTCGTTACGGACGCGGGTGGGGTCGGCGCCGGGGCGGTCGATCTTGTTGATCGCCACGATGATTGGCACGTTCGCCGCCTTGGCGTGTTTGATCGCCTCGATCGTCTGCGGCATCACGCCGTCATCCGCCGCGACAACCAGCACGACGATATCCGTCGACGCGGCGCCACGGGCGCGCATGGCGGTGAAGGCCTCATGGCCCGGCGTGTCGAGGAAGGTGATCTGCGCGCCGGACGGCAGGGTGACCTGATAGGCGCCGATATGCTGGGTGATGCCACCGGCCTCGCCCGCCGCCACGTCGGTGTGGCGCAGCGCGTCGAGTAGGCTGGTTTTGCCGTGGTCGACATGGCCCATGATGGTGACAACCGGCGGGCGCGGCTGCAGTTCCGCCTCCGTATCCTCATCGCCCTCCAGGCCGATTTCCACATCCGAATCCGAGACGCGGCGGGCCTTGTGGCCAAACTCGCTTACCACCAGCTCGGCGGTGTCGGCGTCGATGGTCTGGGTGACGGTCGCCATCACGCCCATCTTCATCAGGGCGCGCACCACGTCGCGGCCCTGGGCGGCCATGCGGTTGGCCAGCTCCTGCACGGTGATCGTCTCCGGCAGGATGACCTCGCGCACCACCTTCAGGCCATCGGAGCGCAG
>DATIWS010000020.1:0-2537 GCA_035519275.1 Acidocella sp.
AAGCTCCCCGCCGCATGGCGCAGTGTGCCGGAGCGGTACCTGGACGCGCGGAACTTCGCCACCAACTTCGTGTTCTTCCGCGATGACGGGCGTTTCGCCACCCGCCTGACCACGGCCAATTACTGGGCAGGGTATGGCGCGACGAAGGTGCGGTTCTTTCACATCCTGTTCGATGCCGCCGGCCAGGTGCTGGCGGAATGGGACGACGAAGCCTCCGCTGGAGCGGGGGGATATGTGCTGGACAGCCAGGAAGTGCGCAAGCGCTTCGGCCTGGGGCCTTTCACCGGGCAGCTCTTCATCCACGCCACCGGCATCGCCGGGCATGACGTGGTGAAATACGCGCTGGATACCTACGCCACCGATAATGGTCCGTCGCTCTCCTGCACGCATGACGCCAATGCCTGGCCCTCCGAGCGCTTCGCCGGGCTGCCCGCGCCGCGCGCGGATGAGCGCGTGATCCTCTGGGTGCAGAACAGCCATGCCGTGCCGATCCCGGTTGGCGGGGTGGCGCTGGAGCGCATGGGCGAGGGCATGCCGGTGGCGCTGGATACCGATATTCCGCCTTTCGCCACCCTGGCACTCGACGTCGCGGGGCTGTTCCCGGATGTGAAGTGGCCCGCGCAGTTCGAGGTTCTGGCGGGGCGGCATGTGGTGCGCCCGCGCTACGAGGTACAGCGCGGTGAACGCACACGCATCGCGCATGTGAATGTCGAGCGCAGTGACCTCAAGCCGGACGAGGGGCTGAAGACATTGCATCCCGAGATGGGTCGCGGCTTCCTGCTGCCTTTCCCGGTGCTGCCGCGCGGGCGCTTCAGGACCCTCGTGCTACCGACGCCAATGGCGGTGACGGAGCAGAACACGCCGCTGCGGCTGGATGTGTTCGCGCCGGATGGCGCGAAGCTGGGCGAGCATTATTTCGGCGTGCTGCCGCGCAGGCATGAATGCGCCTTCGACCTCGACGACATGCTGCCCGAAGGGGCGCTGCCCGAGGGCGGGCATGCCGAGCTGGTCTATGACTTCCGCTTCGGCGGCGAGGCCAATGGCTGGCTGCACGCGCTGTTCCGCTTCGAGGACCGCCAGAGCGGCCACGCCGCGGAGAGCAGCTTCGGCGCACATATCTTCAACACGCTGATGGTCTACAAGAACGAGCCGCAGAGCTATACCGGTAAGCCGCCGGGGCTCTCCACGCGGCTATTCCTCAAGCTCGGCTTCGGCGGGCGGCAGAGCTTCTGCGTGCTGATCTACCCGGCCTCGGGGCCATGGGTGCCGCAATCCTCAACCGAGCTTGAACTCTATGACGGCGCCGGGGAGAAGCTGGCGGCGGCGCGGATCCAGATCGCCTGCTCTGGCTCGTTCCTGGTGCGGCCGTCGGAACATTTTTCCGCAGCACAGCTACAGGCGGCGGGAGAGACCGGCTATGTGCTGATCCGTGATGCCACCTGCCGGTTGTTTGGCTTCCACGGCGTGGATGACAACGCGGGCGGGTTTTCGCTCGACCACATGTTCGGGTTTTAGACGTCATCGCGAGCGCAGCGCGGCGATCCATCTCCGTGACGTACCGGGAAAGATGGATTGCTTCGCTGCGTTCGCAACGACGTCTCGGTGTTAGGCTAGGCGATGACCGGCGCGGCGTTCCGCGTTGGGGCGGTTTGGTGTTCCCCCAGTGGCACCCATTGCCCGCCGCGAAGCACTTCGCTCGGGCGGAACCTGGCCTTGTAGGACATCTTGCGGCTTTCGGCGACCCAGTAGCCGAGATAGACATGCGGCAGTCCCAACTCCACGGCCCGCTGCACCAGCCAGATGATGGCGTAGGTGCCGAGCGAGCGGGCATCCAGCGTGATGTCGAAGAAGGAGTACACGGCGGAGAGCCCGTCCTCCGCGCGGTCGGTGAGGCAGGCCCCGGCGAGGCGGCCGTCGGGCAGGCGGAATTCGACGACAGAGGTCTCGATCGGCGTATCCTCGATCATGGCGCGGTAGTCGTAGAAGCTCATGGCCGCCATGTCGCCCTCGCCATGGCGGGTCTGCTGGTAGGTCTGGAACAGCTGGTACTGCTCGGCCGTGGCGCGGGGCGGCATTTCCTGCACCGAGAGGTCGGCATTGATACGGGCGACGCGGCGCTGGGTCTTGTTCGGCGCGAAATCACGCGCGCGGATGCGGATGGGCAGGCAGGAACTGCAGCCCGGGCAGACGGGCGCGTAGGCGATGTTATGGCTGCGCCGGAAACCGCCGCGGGAGAGCCGGTCGTGCAGGGATTCCGCCGATACGCCGGCCAGCTCCGTCACCACCTTGCGCTCCGTGCGCCCGGGCACGTAAGGGCACGGCAGTGGTGCCGTGGTGTAGAAGAAATGCGGACGGCGGGGGGGCTTGAAGCTCATTACCCGGTTATGTTTGGGTCTCGAACCCGCCACGTCAACAGGAATTTACTTGGCGCGGATGATCACCAGCCCAGAGAGAATGTCATGCGTGGCGCGGCCGCGCGGGTTGAGCAGCGCCAGCAGCAACGGAATGCCGACCAGCACAAAGCTGAGCCAGAGCAG
>DATIWS010000021.1:0-3318 GCA_035519275.1 Acidocella sp.
GCTCCAGCACTTCGTCGCGCCAGGCCTCGAAATGGGCGAAGCCTTTGTCCAGGCGCCGGGTGGCGCCGCGGTCCAGCCAGACCATTGAGCGGGAGAGATTCTCCAGGAAGCGCCGGTCGTGGGAGATGAGCACGAGGCCGCAGGAGAGAGATTTCAGCTCGCCTTCCAGCCATTCGATGGCCGGCAGGTCCAGATGGTTTGTCGGCTCGTCCAGCAGCAGCAGGTCCGGGCTGGGAGCCAAGGTGCGGGCAAGTGCTGCGCGGCGGGCCTCGCCGCCCGAGAGATTTTCTGGCTTCTCGTCGCCGCTCAGGCCAAGCTCGCCCAGCAGGTAGCGGACACGGTACTCGTCGTCATTCGGGCCGAGGCCTGCCAACACATAGTCCATGACATTGGCGAAGGCCGAGAGGTCCGGCTCCTGCGGCAGATAGCGCATGGTGGCGCCGGGCTGGAAAAAGCGCGTGCCGGAGTCGAGGGCGACCTCGCCCGAGGCGATCTTCAGCAGCGTGGATTTGCCGGAGCCGTTGCGGCCCACGAGGCAGATGCGCTCCCCCGCCCCCACCGAGAGCGATGCTCCGGAAAGCAGCGGGACGGTGCCGAGGGTGATGGAGATATCGGTGAGCAGCAAGAGCGGTGGTGGAGCCATGCGCGCTGTTTGGCGGTTCGCGCCGCCAGACTCAAGAGCGGTGCACTAACTGCCGGGCAGAGCCACGGGCTGAGCCGGGCCGGAAGGCGCGTAGCTGCCCGCAGGGAGCGGGCTGGGCCGAGGCGCGGCGGAGGCCAGCGAGGATGCAGGCGAGGAGGCAGGCGCGGAGGCAGGCGCCGTGGCCGGAAGCGAGACTGGTGCAGGGGCCGGCGGAGGTGCCGGCTGCCCCGGGGTGGCGCAGGGCGGCGGGGGCCGGCTGGCGTCGAGCGCGGCTTGGTAGCGGCGCCCGGCCAGGAAACCGCGCTCATAGGTGGCGGATTTGGCTTGGCGCTGTTGCTTGGCGGAGGGAGCCTGAGACACAGGCACGGAGGGGGCCTTAGACCCAGGCGCGGAGGCAGGCTGGCTGACGCAGGAAACCAGCGGCGCCACGGCGAGCAATGCCAGGAGCGCCCGGCGCGCGGGCAACAGATCGCGTCGTCTGAACATCGGCACAATATAGCCGTAATGCGGCGCGGCGTAAAATTAATGTGCGCTCCACGGGCGTTGACGCCGCCCCGCCCCTGCTGCACGAGGCGCACGAAACCTCCGGGGCCAGCTTCGTCCATGTGTACGTCCTGCCAAGCTTTCTCCCGCCGCGCCTTTTTTGGCGGGGCGCTCACGCTGCCACTCTGGCATGGCGGACGCGGCGCGGGGCTGGTGGAGCCCTGCCTGCGCCTGCCCGTGCAAGGCGTGGCGGTGACGCTGGACGCCTGCCCGGGGCATTTCGACGAGCGCATCGCCAATACCCTGCTCGAGTGCAACATCCCGGCGACGATCTTCGTCACCGCCACCTGGATGCGCTGGAACCCAGACGGGCTGGCCCTGCTGATGTCGCGCCCCGATTTGTTCGCGCTGGAAAACCACGGCGCGCGGCATATTCCGCCAGTACTGGGCACAACGCCGATCTACGGGCTGGCCACGGCGGGCACGCTGGATGCCGTCCGCGCCGAGGTGCTGGACGGAGCAGCGGCGATCACCGCCGCGACGGGCAAGCGCCCCACCTGGTACCGGGCGGCGGCGGGCATCTACAGCCCGGCGGCTATCCCGGCCATCGAGGCGCTGGGCTTCAAGATCGCCGGGTATTCCCTGAATTCGGATGAAGGCGCCTCACTGCCCGCCAGAATGGTGGCGACGCGAATCGCGGCGGCGAAAGATGGCGACGTGATCGAGGGGCATATCAACCAGCCGAAGCGCGGCAGCGGCGCGGGCATCGCCGCCGGGCTCAAAGCGCTGCACGACGCGGGAGCCAAATTCATCCGGCTGGACCAGTTGCCCGCGACAATCGACGTGACGGCGTAAGCGCCGCTGGCAAGCCCACGAACGGAATCCAAGTCCAGTGCAGTTAATTGTTTAATTCGTTTCGATATCGAACAGTTAGCGGCCCACCAGAACCGCAAAGGGCAAGGTGAATCAACGATTCCATGGCTGTATAAATGGAATATCCCCAAAGTTTTCCACAACTCTGTGGATAACCTCGCAGTCGCACAAAATATCGAGATTTTATCGAATACAGACAATGCAGGGCACGATTCGCGCCATGTTTGCTTCTACACGGCCGCGTAAGAAACTGGGGATAGCCCCGATATTGCTCAGACGGTAACCACCTTTACCCAGAAATCATGCAGGTTGCAGGTGCTGGTTACAATCACCTGGCCTTTATATCCGTCCGGCAGGGCGTGGGAGGAAACCGGCTGATCGCTGTAGGCAAAAGTTTTGCGGTCCAGGAATTTCCCGCCCTCCAGCACGACGGTATGGCTAACGATATAATGTGCCTGTGACATCGGGTGGGGGGTTTTGATTGTGATGGTACTCCCAGCAACAGTCACATCAGGCACATGCAGAGATTCTAGATCCGCCCAGTGGCCGGGATCGCCGGCCGTAAAGACGACATTCTCATAAACGCCGGTTCCCGCGGCCCGGGCGGCGATAGGCATGGACGCGGCTATGGCGGCACCGACAAGCGTCCGTGAAGCAAGTTGCCTACGTTGCATTGTTTCCCTCCTGAAGTCGCGCCTCATGGCATGCTCAGAAATGGTCGCGTAACTTAACCGCACAAGGGTATGCGCACAGAGCCAACGGTGATTTGAGGGGGGCTATGGTGTCGCCGGCCTTGGCGCAGACATCGGCAGGGAGGGGCAGCCTCCGGGCAAATTCCGGAATTACTTCCGGCCCACCCGCAACTGGTTGAATTTTTTAGGAGAAGATGGTGGGTGCACAAGGATTCGAACCTTGGACCTACTGATTAAGAGTCAGCTGCTCTACCAACTGAGCTATGCACCCATCCGGCCGGGGCGGCGTATGCCGTCGCGGTGGGGGAGCGTATACCGGCACATTGCGAGAAAGAAAAGCCCGGCGGCGAAGAAAAATTACCCCCAACCCCGCAGCTTGCCTTACATTGACCTTAACGCATTGGTCATATTCATAATGCGCATAGATACCCAAGCCTGAAGGAGCCGCCCATGGCCTATGCGCTGCAACAGCTCGTCAACGGCCTCACGCTGGGGATGATCTACGGTCTCATCGCCGTGGGCTACACCATGGTTTACGGCATCATCGGCATGATCAACTTCGCCCATGGCGACGTGTTCATGATCGGCGCGTTCATCGGCATCATCGTGCTCACGGCGCTTACCGGC